>JAEZPW010000021.1 GCA_023441255.1 Acidobacteriota bacterium | reverse complement strand
GCTTAAGCCAGTCCCGCTGGTAGATGAACGACACCACCAGCAGCAGGACTCCGAGGGCGATGAAACTGATGATGCGGTAACCGCGTTCGAGCTGCGAAGTGTCGAAAACGAAGACCTTTACGACAGTGACGGCGAGCAGCACCAGCGCTTGCCACCGCAGGAAGGCCGAACGCTTCCAGAATCCTATCCACATGAGCGCGGCGCCGTATGCCATCCATATAGCCGAATAAGCGAAGTTCCGCGCAATATCGATGCTGCGGTACAGCACGTAGTCGAACCGCCCCGCGCCCGCAGACTGTTGCAGGGTGTCGATCTCCCGGACAAAGTAGTCTCTTGCTTCAAGATTCAGTGCGATCAGCGCCAGCACATTGATGGCTACGATTGCCACCGCAGTGCCTTCCCGCTCGGCTTCAGAGCCTTCGTTGCGTGCCAGGTACATGGCGAACGCGATCACTGCGATCGCTATGATGTAAATCAGGAATCGCGCGTTGAAAACCAGGTGCTCCGTATGGAACTGATCGTAGATGAGCAACCGGCCCACACCCAACGCCAGCGCAATCAGCGACAGCACCTTCATGAAGTCGCTCTTGGCCCTGTACCCCACCCATAGCAGTACGCCTGCTTCAACCAGCCACCCGATCGTTATCCAGTAGGTCTCCAGCTTCAGGGGAATGGCCGTTGTGAGGAATCCCATTGCCAGGGCAATGTGCAGCAATGTGAGCAGGCGCGAACTCGCTTCGCCTGCAAGCCTTCTCTGCACTTCCCGGCTTAACGCGAGATATACGGCGGCAAGCGCCACCGCGATCCACGCGACGGCAGTGCTGCTCACGTCCTCCAGCATCACGTAAACGGCAAGGAAATAAAGCCCAGCATTGAAAAGCGGCAGCAGGATGAGTGTGGGAGAGACTGAGTCGCCCCTCCTTGGCGTTCGTCCCTTGGCAAAGAGCGGCGCCACCGCAAAGATGATAAAAAACGCAGTCGCGAACGCCATTGTGGTCGCAAGCTGCGGCAGCGAGTAAAACTCCATGTACCAGCCGATGTAGAGGATTACCGTGCCGGCGAACGCCCCCACAAGCAACCGCCGCCAGGGGCGGAAAACCGCGAGAACCAGCGTCGCGAGATCGAGCAGGGCCACATAGCTGAACAGAACAACTTCCCGATTCTGTCCCGTGGACAAAAGCACCGGCGTCGCAAATCCGCCTAGTAACGCAAATGCGGCAAGCACTTCTGCGCTTTGCGTCACAGCCATGGACGCCGTCGCAGCAGTCACAGCCACCATCGCGGCAAAGGCTACCCCTGCCGGAACCAGATGGTAGATCTGGAAAGCGGCCCACAACGACAGGTACAACGTCCCGACGCCCACCGCTTTCAACGACCACGAGAAGACGTCGTGCCCTGCCTTGCGGAACCGCTCGCTCCAGAGGACAACCGCAATGCCGGCGACAAGCCCGATCGAAATCCGCCCCGCCGGGCCGATCCAGTTGTTCTCGAAGGCATACTTCAGGAAGAACGACACCCCGATCAGCACAGCTACGATGCCGATACGGTTCAGCCACTGGGAGCCGATCCGTGATTCCAGGTCCGGTCCGGCAGGCGGTGCGACCCTCGCTGGAGGAATGGCGGGCATGATCGGGCGTGCCGGCACAGCTTCTTCCACCGGAGGCACAAAAGCCTGCGGCTCTTCCCCGACCGCAGGCGCCCCCGTCGCCGTTTTCGGTGGCTCTACTTCTGCAGATTTGCCGGATTCGAGCGCCTGCTCGATCCGATACACGCGTTCCGTCAACTGCGCTATAAGGGCGCGCAGCTCACGTAACTCCCTGTTGTCGGAGTCCATAGAAAGGCAAGTTAAACCCAAAACACTGGGAGTTCAAGACAAGCGCCGCATCCAGCCACTCCCGGGTACGCGACCTTCCCGAACAAGAACAACAGCACTACACCGCTGCCTCCTGGCGCGAAACTGCCTGCTTGAAGTAGTCGAGCGATAGCTTTAAGCCGGTCTCGAGATTCACCTTCGGCTCCCACCCTAGCAGCTCTTTCGCCCTCGTTATGTCGGGCTTTCGCTGCTTGGGATCGTCCTGTGGAAGGGGGTCGAAACGTAATTTGCTCTTTGACCCGGTCACCTTCAGCACCAGTTCCGCGCATTCCAGAATCGTGAACTCACTCGGGTTCCCGATGTTCACAGGCAAATGCTCATCGCTACGCGACAGGCGCATGATGCCTTCGATCTCGTCCGCCACATAGCAGAAGCTGCGCGTCTGGCTTCCGTCGCCGTACACGGTGAGGTCATCCCCGCGCAACGCCTGTTTCATGAAATTTGACACAACCCGTCCGTCGTTGAGCTGCAAGCGCGGGCCATACGTGTTGAATATGCGCACGATGCGTGTATCCACCTTGAAGTAGCGGTGGTAGGCCATGGTCGCCGCTTCGGAAAAGCGCTTCGCTTCGTCATAGACCGACCGCGGCCCGATCGGGTTCACGTTTCCCCAATACGTTTCCTTCTGCGGATGTTCCAGCGGATCGCCGTAACATTCGGAAGTCGATGACACCAGGTACTTCGCGCGGTACTTCCGTGCCACATCCAGCGCATTGAACGTCCCAAGCGAACCGACCTGCAATGTCGGAACGCCGTGGATCATGTAGTCCACCGGGCTTGCCGGACAGGCGAAATGAAACACATAGTCCACGGGGCCGAAATCAAAAGGCTTACAGATGTCTGCTCGCTCGAGCTCAAAACGCGGCTCGTTTCTCAAATGCTCCAGGTTGTCGCCGCGCCCCGTGATGAGGTTGTCGACGGCAACCACGGAGTGCCCTTCAGCCAGCAGGGCATCACACAGATGAGATCCGAGGAACCCAGCGCCACCCGTTACAAGTGCTCGCATATTTCTCCTGTCACTCCTGATAGCCGCCTGTTGCAATAGCAAGCGGCATCGTAACACTTTGATGCATTGCCGCACGATGGCGCGCTCTGAACGGGTCCGACTGTTGCTCGCGCTGATGACCTCCCACCTTCGCGGCTGAACTTAAGGCTCCAATTGCTATACTCCCCATTCTGATCCTTGCGCGAAGGTGGAATCATGAAGATCTCGCGTCAGTGGCTGGGAGTGGCAACGATCACGTTTGGTGTCGCGCTTTCTGTCAGTGCTGAAACCCTGACGTTCCAAAGAGCCGTCCAACTGGCCACCGGCAACAGCCCGTCTGTCGGCGTTGCTAGGGCCGACCAGATGAAAGCGCACAGCTCCTATACCGAGATGCGACGCGCGTACGTTCCCTCCATCATCCTCGGATCGGGCCTTGGCGCCAGTTGGGGATTCCCCCTCACGCTGGAGGGCTCGGCTCCCTCGATCTTCAATGTGAACGCACAGTCTGCGCTCATCAACCCTGCCCAGCGCCAGTTCATCAAAGCCGCCCGCAGCGCGCTGAGCGCAAGTACCGCTACAGCCGACGACCAGCGTGAGCAGGCTGTTCTTGACACCGCCGTAACGTTCGCGCAGTTGAAGGCAGCGATTGAGAAACTGGACGCTCTGAACCACCAGGCCGAAGTCGCCCAGAAGGCGCATTACATCACCCAGCAGCGCGTCGAAGAGGGTATAGACAGCAAGACAGAACTGACGCGCGCATCCCTTAACCTCGCCCGCGTGCGCTTGCGCGTGGCAGACGCGCAAGGAACCGTCGAAATCCTCAAGCAGCATCTCGCTCACCTTACGGCCGTGCCTCCGAGCGCCATCGCAATCGAACCGGACTCGATACCGGCTATTCCTGACGCGACCCCGGGGGACGACGCTGTCGCGAAGGCGCTCGCCACCAGTTCAGCTGTCAGAGCCGCAGATGAGCAGGCCCAGAGCAAGGCACTGCAGGCCAAAGGCGAACACCGCGCCGCGGTGTATCCCACGGTCGATTTCGCCACGCAGTACGCTCGCCTTGCGAAATACAACAATTACGAACAGTTCTACAAGACGTTCCAGGCCGACAACGCTACCGTGGGCGTTGCCATCCGGTTCCCGTTTCTTAACACCGCACAGCGTGCCCACGCTGAAGCTGCCGACGCTGAAGCCCTTCGCGCCCGCTCTGAGGCACAGGCCACGCGCAACCTCGTCGCCAGCAACACTCTCAAGCTTCAGCATGCCGTCGCCCAGTTGGCCGCCGCTCGCGATGTTGCGAAGCTCGATTGGGAAGTCGCCCAGAGCGATTTCGATGCCGTTTCCGCCAAAGTGCAGGCAGGCAATGCCAATCTTCGCGACCAGGAGAACGCGCGTCTCGCCGTTGCGGACAAGGCAGCCGCCTTCATCGATGCCTCGTTCGACTACGACAAGGCGAAACTACAACTTATGAGCGCCACTGGTGAATTGACTGACTGGGCCTTGCAGGGAAAGTGAAAGCTGGAAGAAGCTTGCGCCTGAGACTGCTTACTCTAAGCTGATTATTGCCCACGTAGCCAGATAGTTAACCCGGCGCTGCAACTGCACAACCCTTCACGCCATCGGTTATCAGAGCGCGCCCAGATGCAGTCACAGTGGACAAGAACTTGCCTTTTTGTTGCAATCTGAGCGCCCTGGAATCGCGGTACTCCGGGGAAAAAAATTCAGTGTTGCCGAGACACATCGGACGGCATCGAATCGGGATTGAGCGGCGTAATTAAACCGCTTATCGGAATGTATGCGCCCCGCGGGTTACGTAGCGCAAGCCCTTTCAGCTTCTCGCGCTTATCGCGGGATGCTAGTATTTGAGCGGAGATGAGTCTGCTAAGAACGCTTTTTTTGAATCCTCCGTCTTTCGAGAACTTCGACGGTGGCGCCGGGTCTCGCTGGCCCGCGACCCGCGAAATTGAGTCCTATTGGTACCCGGTCTGGTTGGCTTATCCCACCGGCATGCTTGATGGGGCGCGCCTTCTTGATGCACCGCCGCACCATGTTTCCTCCGATGAGACCCTGCGCATCGTTAAAGACTACGACTTCGTCGTACTGTTCACCAGCACGCCCGGTTTCCCGGGAGACATTCGCCTCGCCGAGGCGATGAAGGACGCGAATCCCAGGCTCAAGATTGCGTTCGTTGGCCCGCACGTGACGGTCCTTCCGGAGCGTACGCTCCGCGAAAACAAGGCGATTGACTTCGTGGTTCGCCGCGAGTTCGATTACGCCACCGTGGAGTTTGCCCAAGGCAAACCTCTTTCCGAGATACTCGGCGTCTCTTATCGCAAGAACGGCCAGATCGTTCACAATCCAGACCGTCCGCCGGTTGAGAACCTCGATGCTCTCCCGGACGTCACGGACGTCTACAAGCGCGACCTCGACGTCCGCCGCTACAACGTCCCGTTCCTGCTGCATCCTTTCGTCGCGCTTTACACCACCCGCGGCTGCCCGGCGCAGTGCACGTTCTGTCTCTGGCCGCAGACGCTGAGCGGACATGCCTGGCGCAAGCGTTCGACCGACGCCGTCGCCCGCGAAATGGCCAAGGCGAAGGAATACTGGCCGTACGTAAAGGAATTCTTCTTTGACGACGACACGTTCAACATTCAGAAGGCACGTACCATCGAGCTTTGCGAGAAGCTCAAGCCGCTGAAGCTCACCTGGTCCTGCACGTCGCGCGTCACCACCGACTACGAAACGCTAAAGGCCATGCGCGACGCTGGCTGCCGCCTCCTCATCGTCGGTTACGAATCGGGCGACGCCCAGATTCTCAAGAATGTCAAAAAGGGCGCTACCGCCGAGCGAGCGCTCCAGTTCACGAAGGACACTCATAACCTCGGCCTCAAGATCCACGGCGATTTCATCCTTGGCCTCCCGGGTGAGACCCGCGAGAGTATCCGTCGCACCGTGAGTTTTGCCAAGCAGTTGGACGTCGAAACGATCCAGGTTTCGCTCGCGCATGCCTACCCCGGCACCGAACTGCATGAATTCGCGATGAAGCACGGCTTCGTCGTCCAGGGGCAGCAGATGGTCGATTCGGGCGGCCACCAGATGGCTCAGCTCGAATATCCCACTTTGCCGGCTGACGAAGTTATGGAAGCAGTCCATCGCTTCTACGACGAGTATTACTTCCGTCCCAAGGCCATTTACCGCATCGTCAAGAAGGCCGTTTTCAATGGCGAGGAACGCAGGCGGCTCTACAAGGAGGCGAAAGGCTTCCTGGCGCTTCGCGCTGAACGCAATCGCTGGGTGAAGGAGAAGCGCGAGCGCGTGGTTCCTCCTGCGCCTCCTGCACCGAAGCAGCAGCCCGAACCGGAGACGGAACCCTCCACCGAACCGGCCAACGCCTGAGCACGCCCGTGAATTTGCGAAACTACCTGATTCTTGCCGGCGTTGTTGTGTTCGGAGCGTGCGGCGACGTGTTTCTCTCGCGCGGCATGAAGGCCGTGGGAGAGATTTCGCTCTCCAATTTCCACCAGCTCTTCAGCGCCGTGCTCAATCCCTGGGTGGCGACAGGAATTTGCCTGCTGGTTCTGTTCTTCGTCAGTTATCTAACGGCCCTCTCGTGGGCTGATCTCACTTACGTACTGCCTGCAACCGCCATCAGTTACGTGATCATGGCTCTGCTGGCGCGCTTCTTCCTGCATGAAACCGTGAACGTCACCCGCTGGTTAGGCATTCTCCTTATAACCGCCGGCGTCGGCTTCGTCGCGGGCGGGCCTGTGGCAACACCTCAGCCACCTGTGCTCGAGGACGTCCCGGAACCGCAGGAGGTGGAGCCGTGAAATCCGCCAACACCTGGGGAGCGATCGCGATCATTGTATTCGCTTCAACTGCGGGCGACATCCTCATTTCGTATGCGATGAAACAGATCGGCGATCTGGGCGAGGTACGTCAACGCCATGGATTGCTTCAGGTAGTTGCGCGTGTGCTTGGCAACGGAGCGTTTCTCTGCGGGCTCTGCTTTATGGCCTGTGCATTCTTCAGCCTGCTCTTCGCCCTGTCGTGGGCTGACGTCAGTCTGGTCGGACCTGCCTCGGCATCACTCACCTTCGTGAGCAACGCCGTTGCTGCCCGCATTTTCCTCAAAGAGAACGTCGACCGCCGCCGCTGGACCGCCGCTCTTCTTGTGGCCGGTGGGGTCGCTCTCCTCGCCACGTAGTCCACAAACGTTTTCGTGCATTGTGGGCTTCCTCGTTGCGCGCGGAATGACAAACCCCATAGTGCAGTCAGAACGCCTCTCGCGGCGAGCCTGGAACCTGCATCACGCCGCCTGCACTTCCGGCTCCTGCTTCGGACTCACATACACTTCGCGGTTCTTGATCTTTACGTCGTAAACGACGATTTTCGATTGCGCCGGTCCGGCGACCACGCGCCCTGTGTGCGCGTCGAACTGCGATCCGTGCCACGGACACTGCACCGTGCAACCCGCCAGCATGCCGTCTGACAGCGGGCCTCCCTTGTGCGTGCAGCGGTCCGAAAATGCGACGATGCCGTCGGCGCACTTCCCTATCACTACGCGCTCGTTGCCCACGACGAGCAGCATCATCTGCCCGTAAGCCAGTTCGCCCTCGTTGCACGCCGGCTGGTCCCATCCGGTGATGGTGCGCTCTCTCCACTCCCCGGCGTTGGCGTACCGGTGATCTACACCGATCTGGTTGCGATACACCAGCGTGCCACCAAGCCAACCCGAGTACGCAATCAGAACAACGCCGATGCCTCCCAGCAGCAGCGACAGCCCGGTAGGAGGCGCAGTCGCATTGCCGCGCAACGCGAGCACGGCAACGAAAAGCCCCAGAGCACAAACATTCAGCAGCGCATGCGTGTAGCCGCGGTTCCTGGCGCTCGAGCGCGGCGGAACAACGCTGAACAGGTCGATGGTGCCGACCACGGCGGCAGCCAGCGCGCCGACACAACCTCCAAGCTGCGTATACCAACCGGCCGCCCAGATGGACTCCTCGCCGACTCCGCGGCCGATCAGGTCCATGGCAAATCCTGCGACCCACAACGCGATCGGGAAAACCACCAGCATCGGATGAACGGGATGAGTCTTAATACTGGCACGCGAGCGCATGACATCACCTCACAGCATGTGATATCGCGCGCGCACCGGCAGGATGCTCAGCAACCTTGTTTACTCAGTGCTTACGGGGAGCCCCCTCCCCCGAGGAAATCAGTGAAATCTTACCGTTCAAAGGACTTAAATCAGGCGATCAGATTAGCATGAATCCGGATCGGACCGAACACAGCACTGTTCGCACAAATTACTATTTGATTACTGATCCGGTATCGAAAAGTCTCAACCCGCTGAGGTCCACAGGATGAGCGTAGCAGGACTGCGCAGGTGCGCGACATGCGACGCGCAAAATTTCCAAATTCAGAACAACGACTCGGAAGAATGCAGAAAGATTCGGAGCTGACATGCTCCGGTGCGTCACCTCAAGTGGTCTCCCGGTCCAGCCACTTCTCAACCGCAACAGGTTGCCATTGCTCAAGAGCATCGAGCAGGTCGCCGACGCACTCCCGCGCCAGCACGAGTTCTCTGTTCTGCGGCTTCAGGAAGCGCTCACGTACGGCATTGTCAAACATGGCCAGCAGCGGGTCGTAGTAGCGCAGCACGTTGAGAATCCCGCATGGTTTCGCATGTAGCCCCAGCTGTGACCAGGTCAGAACCTCGCAGAATTCCTCTAAGGTGCCGAAGCCGCCGGGCAGGGCGATGAACGCATCCGAGAGGTCCGCCATTAGAGCCTTGCGTTCGTGCATGGAGCCAACAACATGCAGCCTGGTGAGGCCGCTATGTCCGAGTTCGCGAGCCATAAGGTTCTCCGGTATGACCCCGAAAACCTCACCCCCCGCCGCGAGCGCCGCATCGGCCACGACGCCCATGAGCCCGATATTGCCACCGCCGTACACCAGCCCAATTCGGCGTCGCGCCAGTTCACAGCCCAGCTTTTCGGCGACACTTCGATACTCCGGTCGAGCGCCCGGACTGGACGCGCAAAACACGCAAACTCGCTTCATGTGGCTCATTGTAAGCGGCGCGAATACCGCGCCCAAGCTGAGCCTGGACGGAGCACCCGCACCACTCGTCTGGACCGGATGGTCCGTTGATTCGACCGCGGGACCCGCCAGTGAGGGCGCCGGCGCTACGTCAGTATGAGAAGCCCGGCAGGTCCACTCGCTTGGCGATATGGTCTTTGATCCAGTGCGGATCCCACCATTCCTTCGGGTCTATCTGCACGCCATCAAGCTGCATGCTGAAGTGAATGTGATCGCCGCCGGCCATACCGGTCATGCCGCTGAGGCCCATGACCTGGCCGCGCTTGACCATGTCGCCCTCGTGAACATCGATCCGGCTCAAGTGGCCGTAGATCGTCTGCAGGCCGTAACCGTGGTCCACCACGATGCAATTGCCGTAGATTCCCAGTGGGGCGGCATAGACCACCCGGCCATCGTTCGACGCCTGCACTCCTACGTGCTGCGTAACGGCCAGGTCGTAACCGAGGTGCGTCTGCTGGTCGACCTTTTTGCCCTGGTACATGTAATTACGGGTGTCCGCGAAGGTCGCTTCTGTCGAGGCGTTAGACTGCCGGATGAACGGCTGCGACCACAGGAACTTGTCTGCGGTTTTAAGGCGCAGGTCAGAAAGCGTCTTGTTGTTGGCATGGCGCATTTCATTGTTGATCCTGACGAACCGCTCGACCATGTCGCCGGAACCGTTCGGGTCCAGTTCGCCTACTACTTTCTGGATGAACCGGTCGTCGAGTTTCAGATCGTGCACCGTATAGCGCGGCTGTTCTCTCTTCGGGAAATTGAATTGGATCGGGCTGGTGACATCGTTCCCCACGCCGTTCGAGGCGTAAGCCATGGGAATCGTGCCGGACGGCATGTTCCACGCGAATGCATAAAGCGAAAACATACCCGGCTTGCCATTGGGCATGGGCCAGGCGCGAAACTTCTGATCACCCACGCGCATACCTGCTTCGGTGTAGGAACCGGACACGTCAAAGGTAGCCAAGTCGGCCATGCCGAGATAGAGGTAGTGCGTGTCGGAATCGACGCTAAGCATCGGCGGTTTCGTTACCACCGTGACTTCTCGCTCGAGGCGCGCAGATCTGCGCATCATGTCGTTCGACGTGGCCTCGATGATGAGCCGCGCCTTTCCGTCCTTTAGCTGCGACACGTTGCTCGTTCCGACCGTGAACGTCAGCGTGTCATCTGCCGTCTTCGATGGCTGCGGCAATTCCCATGCCTGGTAGAGAGCTCCGTTCTGTTCGACGGATGCCGTAAGCTTCCTCAAACCGTGACGGTTCACCGCGTGGACACCGATCGGCGTCTTCTGTCCGATGAAGTCGAGGGCCGACGTCAATTCGAGCACCGGTTTCGCCGAATACGCGAACAGGAAGATGATGGGAACGACTACGATTGCGAGGGCGATGACGAGAAATATGACTTTGCGCACGAAGTCATCATAGCGCTCGAATCCAGCATTCCGCCTCGGTAATTGAGCCAAATTCTTCGGTTGTTTGTGTTGAATAACCGTACGGCGAACAACCTAGTGATGGTGTCTGTCAGCTTCAACTTAATTCCTGTTGCAAGCCAATCCAAAGCACGTATATTGATTGCGAACCCCAAAAGGAACGGAAAGAGGGCTTGTGGCCTGGTATCGGCAGTTAAGCCGCCGGGAGTTCATGAAGACCGCCGCAGCTGCGGCTGCGCTCGCGGGCGCCAGCGCCTGTAATTCCGGCCGAAGTCCATGGCGGTTCCTGAGAGTCCATGAGGCGCGCACCCTCGCCGCCATGTGCGATTGCATCATCCCGCCGGATGCCGACCCCGGAGCGGAATGGGCGCAAGTCGTCAACTATATCGACGTCCAGCTCTGCGGCCGTTTCCGAGAACTGCGCAGTGCGTACCGCGACGGCATCGCCACGCTCGAGCGTACAAGCCGTAAGCGTCATGATAAAGATTTCGCTTCGCTCGCCCCGGCCGAACAGACGCAGCTTCTGACAGATCTGGAGCAGGACAAGGCTGACAAAGAGATCTGGAAGACAGTCACCGCCCGGAGCTTTTTCGGCATGGTGGTGGCGCACACAATGCAGGGTTATTACGGCGATCCGAGACACGGCGGAAATCGCGAGCGCGCCAGTTGGAAGATGCTTGGCTTGCCGTATCCGCAGGTGCGGGGAAGATTCCGCGGTGAAGTTCCCTCGCAGAAGGTCTGAGTCGTAGGTCTTGAACTTCGTTCTATGGCACTCAAGCGTGTAAACGCGGTGGTGGTCGGGGCTGGCGCCGGTGGCGGCATCGTAGCCAAGGAACTCGCATGCGCCGGTCTGAGTGTGGTTCTGCTCGAACGCGGCAAATTTCAGTCGGCTTTTGACTGCCGCAAGGACGATCTCCGCAACCAACGATCCATCTATCTCGGGTGCGCGTTCGGACCGGATGAGCGCTCCCCGCGCGTTGTGGTCGATGAACACGGCAGCGAGCGAATCGTCTTCTCCAACGACTGGTCGTACCAGAACAATGCCGCCTGCGTGGGCGGAGGCACGCTCAGCTATGGCGCTATGGCGTGGCGCTTCATGGAGAAGGATTTCCGCATGCGTTCCACCTATGGCTCGGTGGAAGGCAGCACGCTGGAAGACTGGCCCATCAGCTACCAGGACCTGGAGCCTTATTACGAAAAGGCCGAGTGGGAGATAGGAGTTTCCGGCGACGACAGCGGCAACCCCTTCAAGGCTCCGCGCAAAAAGCCGTTGCCGATGCCGCCGTTGCCCCCAAGCACCGAACACAAGGTGCTGGAGGCTGCCGCCAAGCGTCTCGGACTTCACCCGTTCCACATCCCCATGCTGCGCAATACCGTTCCTTACAACGGGCGCGGACCGTGTATGAGATGCCGGTGGTGTGTGGGATTCGCCTGCGAGGTGGATGCGAAGTGCGGGACCCAGAACACGGTGATCCCCACTGCTCTGCGCACCGGCAACTGCGAGCTGCGGACTGAAAGCATCGTGAAGGAGATTCTGACGGATGATCGAGGGCGTGCGACCGGCGTGGCCTATTTCGACCAGAACGACCGATTGCAGGAACAGCCGGCAGACCTCGTCGTCGTTTCCGGTGCCGCGATCGAATCGGCGCGGTTGTTGCTCAATTCTCGCAGCCGCCTCTTTCCGAACGGACTCGGCAATCGGTATGACTGGGTCGGCAGGAATCTGCAGGGGCATGCCTATTCCGGCGCCATGGGTCTCATGGAGTTTGACACCTATGACGATCTTGGACCGGGGGCCTCGATCGCGATCAGCGATTACAACCACGGCAACCCCGGATTCGTCGGCGGCGCGCTCCTGTGCAACGAGTTCATCCGATTGCCCATTCAGGTAACCGATATGACGCCGCCGGACGTGCCACGCTGGGGCGCCGCGCACAAGGACTACATGCGCAAGTACTATCGGCGCTCCGTCATGGTGGTCGGTCCCGTTCAGGAACTCCCCGTTTTCGACGCCCGTGTGCAGGTCGATCCGAAGGTCAAGGATCACTGGGGCATTCCCGTGGCACGACTGTCGGGCGGCAGTCACCCGCTCAACCTGGTAACGGCGAAATACATTGCCGGCAAGGCTGAAGCATGGCTGAAAGAAGCAGGCGCGTTCAAGACGTGGCACCGCCTGCCGGGCGGCGGACTGAGTGGCGGCCAGCATCAGGCCGGCACATGCCGCATGGGAGATGACCCGAAGACTTCGGTGGTGAACCGCTACTGCCAATTGCACGACGTCGACAACGTGTTCGTGGTCGACGGCAGCGTGCACGTCACAAACGGAGGCTTCAATCCTGTGCTCACCATCATGGCCAACGCCTACCGCGCGGCGGATTACATGGTGAAGAACTGGAAGAAGGCATGAGCAGTAGGAGTGCGGAACTAACCACCCTGAGTAACGGATAGAGATGCTGAAGTCCAGGTTAAATCGACGGCGATGGGTTCTGCTGCTGGCCGCGGCCGTGGTTCTTGTTGTCGCTATTCCCGGCCCAAGCCTCTATTACGAATACCGCCAGGGCGAGGCCTGCACGCGTTGCCACGAGATATGGCAGCCCTACAACGACTGGCACACCTCCGCCCATCGCAACGTGCCCTGCTCCGATTGCCACGGAGGCGTTTTCACCTTTAAAGCCGGATTCCACATCAACAATATGCGCCGCGTTTTCGCGCATCTCTCGGGCGACACCCCGGAAAAGCCGCGCCTCAGGACAGAAGACGTTCTCGCCATCAGCGATCGATGCCGGCAGTGCCATCAGCAGGAATACGCTTCCTGGCGTTCAGGACGCCACAGCGCCACCTATGCCGACATCTTCCTCAATGAGAAACAGAATCACCGACAGCGTTTGGTGGACGATTGCCTGCGCTGCCACGGGATGCATTTCCGGGGACCGGTCCGTGACTTGGTGACGCCCATCAGTCAGGATGGACCGTGGCGGCTCACGCGCGCAGAGCTTTCCGAGCAGCCCGTAGTTCCCTGCCTGGCATGCCACCGTGTGCACCGGCAGGGCGCGACGCTTCCCAAATCGAAGGAGGGAGATGTCGTTCCCGGGCCGCAGCAGGAGATCACGCGCCCATCGGTCGCACTGTTCGACCGGCGTTCGCTCGACCACGTGGCCGTCAGCCAGCTTCCCATGCCCCAGATGCTGGAGGGAGATCGAGCCGTAAACATTTCCCCCGATCAGCGCCAGGCGCTCTGCTACCAATGCCATGCCGCTCGCCCCGAACGGCAGGTTAACTCTGGCGACGACCGCACGCCCGTCGGGGTGCACGAAGGCTTGAGTTGTTTTGCGTGCCACTCGGGCCACGGGCAGCAGACGCGCGCATCGTGCTCGACCTGCCACCCGCAGCTTTCAAACTGCGGCATTCCTGTTGAGAAGATGGACACGACATTCAAGGACAAGGCGAGCAAGCACAATATTCACTTCGTGAAGTGTGTCGATTGCCACACCAAGGGCGTGCCGAAGAAGAAGGCTGGTGCGCGGCAGCGCGTGGAAAACTCCGCGGCATCCGTCAATCCGTCGCAGAGTTGATGGACTGAGGCGTGAACGCCGCTACCTGCCGTCGAGAATCTGCACGGTTGCCAGCATCACGTTGCCCACGATCTCGAAGCTCTTCGCGCTGAGCTTGTCCATCGTGTCTTCCTTCGTGTGCCAGAACGCGTTGTTGTATCCGTAATCGAAGTCGATGAGATCGGCTACAGGCACGCCGGTCTGGGCAAACGGGATGTGGTCGTCTTCCATTCCGGCTTCACGGCGGAAGAAGTGCGACTGATATCCGTAGCGGGTGGCAGCCTGGTAGATAACGTCTTCGAGCCACCCGGTTGAGTTCTGGTCGCGCTCGATCTGAAGGTCGGCGTCGCCGATCATGTCTGCCAGCAGCAGAGCTTTGATCTGGCGGAAGGTTCCGTCCTGATGCCACTTGTCGGCGAGTTGGCGGCTGCCGTAGGTGCTGTCGGTAGCCGACCAGTGGTCGAAGGCCTCTTCTCCATCGAAGAAAACTACCCAGACGCTGTAGCCTTCGCGTTTGCCGTTCTTCATCTGCGACCGAAGCTGGTCGGCAAGCTCCAGCAGCAGTCCGGTAGACGACCCACCGTCATTCGCGCCGACGAAATCTTTGCGGTTGTAAATGGTGTCGTAATGGCCGCACAGGACGACGATGCCGTCTTTAGTGCCCGGGAACTTCGCGATGAAGTTCGTCATGGGGAAGTTGCCGAACGGAGTCGTCGCCGTGAAGCGGTCTTCTTCGACGATCGACGGCTTCAGCTTCGCGCGGATGTATTCCTCAACCTTCTTGTGGCCGGGGCTGGAGACGTAGCGAGGCCCGAACGCGACGATGTCTTTCGTGTACTGCAGCGCACGCTGGCCATTCACCTGCGGCAGCGGCCCGGAGGGTTGCTGCGTCGCCGTCGCGGCACCATTTTGCTGGTGCACCGGATCAGCCGGTTGGGCCGATTCGTGAGTGTCCGGCGAGGCGGCGTTCGTCTTCTGTTGTGTACAGGCGGAAATGGCCATGAGGATTGCCAGCGTGAACAACAGTACCGGAACAGACGTACAGAGGCCGGCGAAATTGGCGGCTGTATTGCGTCGGATCCCCGGCGTAAGGACAGGCACGGGCCCCCTCACGGCGTCAGGGGCGCTGTGGTTATGATTCGTGCGGTCGTGCATCATTGCGCTTTCGTTTTGGCCGCTTTGCGCCGACGGGGATGGACAAGCCAGGCGACAAAGATGCTGATGATGTAAAGCACGATCATGGGCGCGGCGAAGACGCACATGTTCATGATGTCCGTGGTCGGCGTAAGAATCGCCGCGATGATGAATATGACCAGGATCGAATAGCGCAGGTTGCGCCACATCCATCCGGCGCTCACGATGCCCATCAACGCAAGAAAGAACACCAGGATGGGCATCTCGAAAACGACTCCGAGTCCCAGCACGATGACCATGAACAGGTCGGTGTACTCGGTGATGGTGATCATCGGCTGAAACTGCTTACCGTAGCCGACAAGGAAATCGAGGGCCGCAGGGTAGACGATCCGATATCCGAAATAGCCGCCGCCCAGGAAAAGCAGCACCGTGAAGAACATGAACGGAAGCACGTACCGCTTCTCGTGGCGGTAGAGCCCCGGCGAGATGAACGCCCACACCTGGTAAAGCACAAACGGCGATGCGACGAAGATGCCCGCGATAAGCCCGATCTTGAGATACATGTTGAAAGGCTCGGTCGGATTGAGATAGACGAGCCTCTGGGGCAGTACGAGCGTGGGATCAGCCTGCCGCAGCACTTCCTGTTGGTGCTGAAAGGCCTGCATGATAGGCCGCTGGATGAAGGCGTAGATCCGCTCAGCATATGCCCAGCACACGCCGAATCCGGCGGCGATGAAGACGATGGACCAGATGATGCGACGCCGGAGCTCCTCCAGATGGGCGAGGAAGCTCATGCTCTGCATGCGTTCTTCGGCTTGGCGACGCGCAGCTGCCGCGTCGAGACCTGTATCAGGCATTGGAACCTTTTGGCGGGAGAATCGAATTCTCTCCTTCGTGCTGCGTCGCCGGCGTCATGTCGGCGAGATACGGATCCGGCACAGCGGACGTTTCGGTGCTCGGCGCAGCCACGGTGTTTTCCGAATCAGGCGCCGGAGTGCGAGCGGCCACGGCGCCTTCCGGTGGCATCGTCGTCATCACCTTCTTCAGCTCTTCCTTTTCTTTGCGGAGGGTCTCTTCGATCTCCCACTGCCGCACTTCAGATTCGAGCTGATATTTGAAGTCGTTACTGTAGCGCTTGAATTCGGCCAGAGCCTTGCCGATCTGCCGGCCGATCTCAGGCATGCGCTTCGGCCCGAATATAATCAGGGCGAGCACGAAGATGGCGGCCATTTCGGGGAAACCTAAATTCATAGTTGCTATGATAATTCGGGAGCGCTGGGCCTGTCACAGATAGTTCTGTGCTGCTCTAAAGTCCCGGTACTTTCTCAGGCTGTTCTGCTCCCTTTTCGTCTCATGGCACGTCTTTGTAGGTGACAGAAAGTACCGCCAGGGCGATAGCTTTTTCGGAACTGGACGAGGCTGGACAGCATCGTATGTAGCAGCTGGTCAGCCTCGCAGAACGCCAGCTTTGGCGTGGTATACTGCCCATAATTCAGGCAGTTGCGATTGACAACATCGAGCCATAAGGTTTGCGGGGTAAACCCGCTGGAGACCGGGGAGATGGCCGCAACTCAAGGAACAAAGATGGTCCGTGGTTCTCGTCGTACCCTTCTCGCAGTAACCCTCGTAATTCTGCTTTGCGGCGCTCTTGGAGCCGTTTTCGGGCAGAGACTCAGCAACACCTCCGCCGGCGCGGAGAACGATCTGAGAGACAGCCTCCGCCAGTTCTCGCAGGTTTACGAAGTAGTGGAACAGAATTATGCAGAGCCCGTGAGCGCCGACAAGGCGATCTACAACGGCGCGATTCCGGGTATGCTGCGCGTTCTGGATCCCCACTCGAACTTCTTCGACCCCAAGTCGTACTCGCAACTTCGCGAGGAACAGCGCGGCAAGTATTACGGCGTCGGCATGCAGGTCGGACCGCGCAATAACAAGGTCATCGTCATCGCGCCGTTCGTTGGCACACCGGCATACCGGGCTGGAATTCGTCCGGGTGACATCATTGTAGCTGTCGACGGCAAACCCACCGACAACCTGAGCACCAGTGAAGTCGCCGACATGCTGAAGGGACCCAAGGGCACGACGGTCAAAATCACGGTGCTGCGTGAAGGAGCGGACAAGCCCATCGAGTTCGCCGTTATGCGCGATGAGATCCCGCGCTACAGTGTCGACCTGCATTTCATGATCAAGCCGGGGATCGGCTACATGCACGTCTCCGGCTTCCAGGAGACGACCGAGCACGAGGTCCAGGAAGCGCTCGACGAGATGGGCGACATCAAGGGCCTGATCCTTGACCTGCGCCAGAACCCGGGCGGTCTGCTGAGTGAAGGCGTCGGAGTGGCCGACAAGTTCCTGCACAAGGGACAGGTGATCGTTTCACATCACGGCCGATCCTCACCGGAGAAGGTTTACCGCGCCGCGCACGGCAATGGCGGCAAGGACTACCCGATTGTCGTGCTGGTCAACCGCGGCACCGCGTCCGCTGCCGAGATTGTCGCCGGAGCCATTCAGGACCACGACCGCGGGCTCATCATGGGTGAGAACACGTTCGGCAAAGGTCTGGTTCAGACCGTGTACCCGCTGTCCGAGAACACCGGCCTGGCGCTAACGACCGCGAAGTATTACACACCGAGCGGCCGTTTGATCCAGCGCGACTACACCGGCGTTTCGCTTTACGACTACTATTACAACCACGATTCCGCCGACAGTAAGAACCCCCAGAACCGCGAAGTCAAGATGACCGACAGCGGACGCGCCGTTTATGGCGGCGGCGGCATTACGCCTGACGTGAAGTACGACACTCCCAAGAGCAACCGCTTCCAGGACACGATGCTCCAGAAGTACGCGTTCTTCAACTTCGCCAAGCATTATCTGACCGGCAGGCACGTGCAGAAGAACTTCGAAGTGGATGAACCCATCATGCAGGAGTTCCGGCGTTTCCTCGATGAGCAGAAGATTCCGTACACGGAAGCCGATCTCATCGAGAATGATGCGTGGACCCGTGCGCGCGTCAAGAGCGAACTGTTCGTGGGCGAATTCGGTCAGCAGGAAGGGCTTCGCGTGTCGGCCGAAACCGACCCAGAAGTCCAGAAGGCGCTCGACCTGATGCCGAAGGCCAAAGAGTTGGCCGAGAACGCTCGCAAGGTCATTGCCGACAAGGCCGCGGCGCGAGGACTCGCAAGCCGTTAAACAACAAACTCTGTCACAAGGTCCGCTCCCGCAGCGGACCTTTTCTTTTGTTCCGCCTCTTCCGGCTACACGAAAGTTTTCTTACGACCACGAAAACAGTTGACGCGGGGCTCCGGCTGGAAATAACGTCGCAATCCTCCCAGCAATTTCAGTCGAACATTTCAACTCTCGAGGTGTGCCGTGTTCTGTAGCCAGTGCGGGTTTTCCAATGCCGACGGCGTGCAATTCTGCAGTCAGTGTGGACGTGCCTTTCAGCAACCTGCCGGTATGCCAGGCAGCTTTGTTCCCGGTACCATGCCGCCGATGATGAATCCGGCTGACCAGAGGACCGATGGCAAGGCTGTGGCCAGCCTGGTGCTCGGTATCCTTTCCCTGACGATCTTCTGGATACTCGCCGGCATTCCGGCCATTGTGCTCGGGCACGTCTCCCGGTCCAGCATTAAGAAGAGTTTCGGCCGGCTGAAAGGAGATGGCATGGCGCTAGCCGGGCTGATCATGGGCTACCTGAGCCTCGCGGCATTGCCTGTCATACTGATCATTGCAGCCATCGCAATCCCGAACCTGCTGCGCTCACGCCTTGCCCAGAACGAGGCCTCTGCTTCCGGCAATATCAGGACAATCTTGACCGCAGCGACCACTTACAAAGCCCGCCATCCCGACCGCGGCTATCCGAAATCCCTAGACGTACTTTCGTCGGAAGAGGAAGGGCTCATCGACCCGCAGCTAGGCAGCGGGCAAAAGGCCGGTTACGACTTTTTCTACGAACTTAGGCACGCGGATTCCGCCGACGAAGCTGGGTTTTTCGTTAGGGCCGCCCCAACAGTTCCTCGCAAAACTGGGGTCAGAGAATTTTGCGCGGGCGAAGATGGCGTGATGCACTTCACGCAAGTGCCTGAGACGTGCACGCTGGATAGCCCTGCTCTGATGTAAGCATTTCTGCAGACGAGAAAAACGCGGCCAAAAAGGCCGCGTTTTTGTCCTTCAAGAAATTTTGGTGGAGCTAGTGAGAATCGAACTCACGACCTCTGCAGTGCGATTGCAGCGCTCTCCCAGCTGAGCTATAGCCCCACGTGCTGGAACGAAGATAATTGTAGCAGCGCCGCGCGAAGCTTGTCAGCAGCGATGTCGCTCGATGCGGCATGAATTCGTCGCCATCGTGCGATTTTCTAGGCGGCTGGCTTCTCTTCCCACGCGGGTCGCGGCTCCACTGCTGCCGGTGGTTTTTGCTTCAGCTCAAGGCGACCGCGCCTGCTCACCTTGACCAGTTCCGAATTGATCTCCGCCCCCACAAGTATCGCGAACCAACTCCAGTACAACCAGACCATCAGGGCGATGGCTGCTCCGAGAATCCCGTACGTCTTGTTGTAATGCGCGAACTGGCGGAAATAGAACCCCAGGGCGTATGAACTGCCGATCCAGAAAGCCACGCCAATGATCGCTCCCGGCAAGGTCGCGAAGAAGCGCTGCCTGATGTTCGGCGCCCAATAGAAGATCAGTTCGATGGCGAGCACCATGAAGACGACCGCGGCACTCCACTTGATGTAGGGCCATACGTCCATGAAGTTCCACCCAAGCGTGGTGAGCTTCACGATCCAAATGCCGAGCTTCGGGCCGAGAACGATGACCGAAACTGCGAGGATGAGTAACCCGCCGATGATGAACGTCAGCACGAGTGCGAGAAGGCGCGTCTTCCAAATCGGACGCGTTTCAGGGACGTCATAGGCGACGTTCAGTGCCTCGATGAGTGCGGCAAACCCGCCGCTCGCGCTCGATAGCGTTCCAATGATGCCGAACGTCAACAGCCCTGAATGTGGTTGCACGACGGTTTTGACGACCCTGTTCACCAATCCCATGCTGTCCGCAGGCACCACCTGCGACATCAGACCGAGTATCTGGTTGAAAAGATCGGGTATTGGCAGGTAACCGACGACCGCCGCCAGCAGGATCAGCATCGGGAACAATGACAGCACGAAGTAGTAGGACAGGCCCGCTGCCAGGGTCATCGTATGGTTGGTCATGATGTCGTTGTATGCGTTCCCAACGATCTGCTTCAGCGTGAAATGTGCGCCTCCGAAACGCATGTTGCCCCTGCCTGTTTGGCTTTTTCCATGATTTCGATGAGGTTTGGCGTGGCAGGAGATGGCGGAAACTTCGACCAACCGAAAGCACAAATCATCGAATACACAGGAGCAAAAAGGCCTTCAATCCGTAACAAACGGTGCTGGTCCGTGTTTGTTCCTGTGGTGCCCGTTGCTGGCACTGGGAGTTTGCGGAGCTATATACTCCTGACTCGATGGCGAACGGAAGCAATCAAACCCGGAGCAGACGGTTAGGGCTGGTGATTGTTGCGATCATCGCCGCCGTCCTGATTTTCGCCGCGTTCATGAGCATGCGAAACAAGAGCGTTCTCGTGCGCGCCGAAAACGTGACCGTCGGATCCATAACAAGCGCGATCTCGACGAATGGAAAGATCGAACCGCTGGTTAACTTCGAAGCACATGCGCCGGCCCCAACGAGTGTTCAGAAATTGTATGTTCGCGAGGGCGACGTCGTGAAGCCCGGGCAAATGCTCGTTCAGCTCGACGTTGCGGAGGCTCGCGCACAGGTTGCCAAAGCGCAATCCCTGTTGCAGGCTTCCAACGCCGAGATGGCGGCCGTCAAATCGGGCGGAACCCGCGAAGAGGTGCTTACCAACCAGGCGCAGTTGACCAAGACGAAGGCCGAGCGTGACGCGGCCCAGCGCAACCTTGAAGCGCTGCAGCGCCTTCAGCAGAAGGGCGCCGCATCGGCGGACGAAGTGCAGGCCGCACAGAACCGTTTGCACGCTGCCGAAGCTGACCTGAATCTTCTTAATCAGAAAGCAACGAGCCGGTTCTCACCGCAGGATGTCGAGCGGGTGCAGGCGCAGGCTGCTGACGCGCGAGCTGCTCTGGCAGCCGCGCAGGAGATGCTTCGCAAGTCGGACATACGCTCCACAATTGCCGGCACTGTGTATTCTCTTCCGGTACGCGAGGGACAGTTCGTTAGTGCCGGCGACCTGATCGTGGGAGTAGCCAACTTGACGGACGTGCAGGTCCGCGCGTTTGTGGATGAACCCGACATTGCCAAGCTGCACCAGGGGCAACAGGTCGAAGTGACCTGGGACGCTTTGCCCGACCGCGTCTGGAAAGGCACTTTGACCCGCGTTCCGACAACCGTCGTCACTCGCGGCACGCGCAATGTCGGCGAGTTCACCTGCGAGGTCCCGAATCCAGACAAAACCTTGCTCCCCAACGTCAATGTGAGCGTGATGATCACGACCGCCAAGGCCGAGAACGTGCTCACGGCTCCGCGCGAGGCAGTCCACCAGGACCCGTCCGGCCGGTATGTTTACGAGGTTGTGAACGGCGAATTGAAGCGCACGCCGGTAGACACGTCGGTATCGAATCTCACGCGCGTGGCGATCACCAAGGGTCTCTCCAATAACTCCGTCGTTGCGCTCGGCAGCGTCAACAACCAGGCGCTTCGTGACGGAATGTCTGTTCGGATAGCTGAGAAATGATCGGTAGTCTGAGAACATTTGCGGGCGTCGTTTTGCTGCTCGCAGCGGCCACGTTCGCGGCGAACGCTCCGTCCCCTTCGGCGCGCGACCTGGTATATACGGGCCGCCTCAACGACGCTTTGCCGGTGCTTGGTTCGCGCATACAGGCCAACCGCCAGGACGCCGAGGCTTACCACCTGCTCTCCCGGGCTTACTTCATGCTGCAACGCTGGGACGATGCCATCAGCAACGGTGAACGCGCGACGAGCCTGAACCCGAACGAAAGCAACTACCACATGTGGCTCGGGCGCGCATACGGCGAAAAGGCTGACGTTTCCAATTTCCTCACGGCGATCGATCTGGCAAAAAAAGTGCGCCAGAGCTTCGAGCGCGCGGTCCAGTTGGACGGCGGCAACGTGGCCGCACGTTCCGACCTGGCGGAGTTCTACGTGGAAGCCCCGGGATTTCTTGGCGGCGGCAAGGACAAAGCGCGCGCACAAGCCGGTGTCATCATGCAGTCGGACCCACCCTCGGCGCACTGGATACTGGCGATCATCGCCGAAAAGGACAAGAAGTACGACGTCGCCGAGCAGGAATACAAGGCTTCACTTCAGGCTTCCGGCATGGAAGCCAAGCGATGGCTGGACATTGCCTCGTTCTACAAACGGCGCAAGCGCTTCGACGACATGGAGCAGGCGATCGCTAAGGGGGTCGCTGACCCCAAGGGTGATAAGCAAGTGCTTTATGAGGCTGCCGAACTACTGAACGCGACCGGCCGGAATCTTCCCTTCGCGGCGCAGCTGCTTCGCCGGTATATCTCAAGCGGCAGCCCGGACCCCGAAGCACCGTTTTTCCAGGCGCATTACCTCCTCGGCACCATTCTGGAAAAGCAGGGTGACCACACGGGCGCAGCGCAGGAGTACCGCGCTTCCCTGTCCCTCGCGCGCGACTTTCAGAAGGCTCAGAGCGCGCTCCAAAGGATGTCCTGATGGATTTCGCTTAAGTTGGGGTGCCCACATCTGCCACCGTCCTGCAGATGTGGGTGCCGTTTGTTGCGTTGTGGGTAGCCCCGCAACGCCGCTCAATCCGCCGCAACTTCGTTCTTGAACGCTTCCTTATTGACGACGTAGGGCATGCGCGACGGATCGCCGCCGTAATTCTTTTCCAGAACGTCAATCAGGGCCTGAACGGTTCTCCCTGCCATGCCCTGCATCGGGTCGGTAGACAGTCGCGTGATGCGTGCGCCGCTGGCGAAGTGATGGAACAGGCGCACCCGGTCCTCTATGGCCGGATCACGCAGTGGCGAGTCAGCCGGCAGCGGCTCCTTCTCGAAGACGTCCAGCGCTGCACCAGCAATCCATTTTTCGCGGAGGGCTCTCGCCAGCGCAATCTCATCCACCACTGGACCACGGGAGGTATTCACCAGGTATGCTGTCGGATTCATGAGCCGCAGCGTCTTTTCGTTGAACAGGTGATAAGTCGGCGTCTTTGTTTCGCCTTCCCGCAGCAGCGGCACGTGAACACTGACGTAGTCGGCCTTGCTGATGGCCTCTTCGAACCCGGCGTACTTGATCGAGCACTGCCGATGGCTCATGCCGTGCTCGTGTCGCAGGTTCATCAATTCCTGCGATGCCTTAACGAAGGCGTGGTTCTGGTACATCGGGTCGTAGCACAGAATGTCCATGTCGAATCCCACGCACTTCTTGATCATCGCCAGCCCGATGCGTCCCGTGCCAATGACGGCGATGGTCTTGCCCGTCACCTCATCGCCCAGAAATGGCAGATAGGGATGCCATGCTCCCCACTCGTTGTTCCGCACGAGCTTTTCGCTCTGCCACAGCTTGCGCGCGAGCGCGCCCATGATGAAGAATGCAAACTCGGCCGTAGCCTCCGTAAGCACGTCGGGTGTATGGGTAAACGGTATTCCGTAACGGTTCGCGGCTTCGCGGTCGATGTTGTCGAAACCGACGGCATCCTGTGCAACCACCTTCAAGCGCGGCTTCCCTGCCTCGAATACCTCCGCGTCAATGGGATCGCGTAGCGTGGTGATGAGGCCATCCACTCCTGCGCGCAATTTCTGCAGGATCAGCTGTTTTGGGGGCGCATCGGGTCCCGGATATACCTCGACGTTGTATCCCCGCTTTCGCAACAATTCGATCGCATCCGGGCCGATATCGCATGTAGCAAAAACATGAAACCGATCAGTAGGCATTTTCCACTCGCAAAGTGCACATAATGTGAACTGCTGATCACTGCGACAACATTCTTTAGACATGAACTGCCGGCTCAGTGATGCACCACTTTGTGGTCACAAGGCAGCGGCCGGACAGCTGCTCCGTTCTCGCGCTCAGACGTATCGCGCGAACCGATTCCGCCCAGCGCGATCGCGCTCCGGAAAGAGGCGGAATGAGGACCACTGTTTCTGGTTTCTAGTTTCTGGTTTCTGTTCCTGGATTCCTGTTGCTTGCGTGTGAAGTTGCGTTGCGACCTGTCGACGAACCTCAAAACAAAGCCCGCAGCTGCCGGCTTTCACGCATGCATTGTAGGGACTGGGCGATTTCCCGAAGACTTTCGCACAGCTCGTACTCGCTTCCGTTTCCGGCTGCGTGTCTCAACGCAACCGGAAACCAGAAACAAGAAACCAGAAATCACTTTACAGGTTCTTCTTCGTCCAGTCGTCCACGCGATCAAGCGCCTTGTTGATGTTCTCGATCGAGTTTGCCACGCTGAACCGCAGGTAACCTTCGCCGAAGGCGCCGAACGCGGTGCCCGACAGGGCGGCCACTCCGGCGTCCTCAAGCAGGGCGTCGGCCAGCTTTTTCGACGGCCAGCCGGTCGCCTTGACGTTCGGAAACATGTAGAAAGCGCCCTTCGGCTTCCGGCAGGAGAAGCCCTTGATCTGGTTAACGCGATCGTAGAACAGATCGCGACGCTCCTTGAAGGCGGCGTTCATCTTGTCGACGGAACTCTGGTCGCCGGTAATGGCCTCAATGCCCGCACGCTGCGAGAAGCTCGCCGTGCACGAGTTCGAGTTCGTCATCAGCCGGGCGACATGTGCGGCCAGGTCAGCCCTCATCACACCGTAGCCCATGCGCCAGCCCGTCATCGCATAGGTCTTGGAGAAACCGTCCAGGATGATCGTGCGGTCCTTGAAGCCGTTGATCGCCGAGATTGAGTGGTGCGAACCTTCGAAGATCAGCCGGCTGTAGATTTCGTCGCTCAGCACGAAGATATCCCGGTCGCCGATGGCGGCTGCAATGTCCTTAATGTCCTGTTCACTTAGCACGCCGCCGGTCGGATTCTGCGGCGAGTTGATGATTATGAGCCGCGTACGGTCCGTGATCTTGTCCGCCAGTTCGTTCACGTCGAAGCGGAAGTCCATGTCTTCGCGCAGCGGAATGGGCACGGCTTTTGCGCCCATAAAGTTGATCATGGACTCGTAGATCGGGAAGCCGGGGTTGGGGTAGATGACCTCATCACCTTCATCGACCAGCGCCATGATGCTGTAGAAGATGATCGGCTTGCCGCCCGGCACCACAACCACCTCTTCCGGCGTCACGCTGATGCCGCGCGATTTCGCGACGTCGTGCGCAATCGCCTGCCGCAGGTCGGGCAGTCCCGCTGAAGGACCGTAGTGCGTCCAGCCCTTGTGCAGAGCGTCAACGGCGGCCTCGACGATGTTTTCCGGGGTGTCGAAATCGGGTTCGCCAATCTCCAGGTGGACTACATCTTTGCCCTTGGCTTCGAGCGCACGCGCTTTTACCAGGACCTCAAAAGCTGTTTCGGTACCCAGCCGAGACATACGCTTGGCCAGGCGCAACTGACTGATTTCTTTGATAGGAGCCATAGTTGGAACGGGCATTATACCGCCCTCCGCATCCTTCAGGGGGTTGACTGCGCAAACGTTCCAGTCTCTTTCTTTCAGGGTTCTTAGGCTGTGATGCCGGTCACCGATGAGCGGCAGAGCAGCGGCATTGCAGGGGTCGGGAAACGCTCGCGGTTAAGGCTGCCAAGTGTACGCTGGCTCACTCCGCCTTGCTTTGTTCCGAGGCCGAACGCCCGATGACGGTGTGCACCGAGTAGGGCCGCGCCTCAGCGCTGTCATATCGGTTGCGCGTCTGCATTTCTCCGAGAAGTCCCAACCCAACCAGTTGGACGCCGGCGACGATCAGCACCGCTGCAAACACCATCAGCGGACCATGGGCGTCCATTACGTCAACATTGCGAAAGACCTTTAAGAGCAGCAGAAAGAACGATATAGCCACGCCTGCCGCGGATGCCAGCATGCCTGCCGTACCGAAGAAGTGCAGCGGCCGAGAGAGGTACCGGAGCATGAAGCGAATCGTGATCAGGTCGAAAAAGACGCGGATTGTGCGTGAAATGCCGTAATGCGACTTGCCGTTGACCCGCGCACCGGGCGTGATCGGAATTTCGCAGATGCTGGCGCCGTACCAGGATGCGAGGGCCGGAATGAACCTGTGCATCTCGCCGTAGAGCGGCACCTGCCCGAGTATCTCCCGACGATACGCCTTGAACGTCGTGCCGAAATCGTGGATTGAAACTCCGCTCAATTTCGCCATGAGCCAGTTCGCGCAACGCGACGGAACCCGGCGCAGGATGAGGCTTTCCGGCCTCGTCTGACGCCATCCGCTGACAATGTCGAACCCCTCGTTCACTTTGGCGACGAAGTTCGGGATATCGGCCGGATCATGCTGCAGGTCGCCGTCCATGGCGATCACGTACTCGCCGCGCGCGTTGTCGAAGCCGGCAGCCAATGCGGACGTCTGGCCATAGTTGCGGCGCAATCTGCCCACCACCACGCGGCTATCGCCGGCTGCTATCTGGCGCAGTGTGTCAAAGGTATGATCCTTGCTCCCGTCATCCACGAACACCAGTTCGAACGACTCCCCGCCCCCTTCCATCACCGCCTTCAGGCGGCTGTAAAGCTCGGTGACGTTGTCTTCCTCATTGTGGAACGGAACGACGATTGAGAATTTCAGCACCATTCGATTCTAACAACTCTCGCGCAAGTTTCGAAAATTACGCTGAGCGCCCATCTACGCGGTTGGCCCGCCGGGCCAAGCGACATGGGATCAGAGAATCACGCCGCGACGTCTCGGGCGTCTGCAACGACTCCCTCGTCGATGTAGCACCACACCCAGGTCTCGCCCGGTTCGGCGCTGCGCATGATGGGGTGCTCGGTTTCGTGAAAATGCCGGGTGGCGTGTTTGTTCTTTGATGAGTCGCAGCAGCCGACGTGACCGCACACCAGGCACTGCCGCAGATGCACCCAGCGATCGCCGGTTTTTATGCAGTCCTCGCAAACACGGCCAGGCTTATCGACGTGCTCAACTTGCG
>JAEZPW010000007.1 GCA_023441255.1 Acidobacteriota bacterium | reverse complement strand
TCTCTGACCCGGCGGGCTGCCGGTAGCCCACGATTACACTCCCGGCCTTGCTGCATGCCGGGTCGAAGACCCGGCACCACACAGGAATGGAATCAATCTCGTGGGTATTACGCAAGACTGCGTTAGTGGTGGTGTTTAGGCGGCGCCGTTCTCTTTTTCACTGGCGCTCAGGAACGCCCCGCCCAGCAACAACATGCCGCAGATGAAGGCCCAGAAGATCAGCGTCACGGAGATGCAGAACGGACCGTACGCCTCGTGAAAATCGAGCAGCGGCAGGCAAGCCATGTAGATGTACTTCGCGATTTCCAGCAGGACGCCGGTGACCACTGCGGCAGGGAAGACCGCGCTCGCCTTCACCTTCCCGTTTGGCAGAATCCAGTAGATGAAGAAGAAAATTGCGATTGTCGAAAGCAGGGCGAAGAACTTCATGATCACCCACGCGATCACGGAAAAAGTTGCCACGAATACTTTGTCCAGAACGGATATCTGCACGTTGCTGGGGAATACAGCCTTCACCAGCAGTTGCGTGCCTCCGGTCGCAGCAATGGACATCATGGCCAGCACGCCGCATCCCACCGCCAGTCCCAGCGATACCGCCTGGTTCTTCAGGTACGACCGGTTTGCCGTGAAGCCCCACACTTTGTTCAGCGCGACTTCCAGTGGCTCAAAAACGCCGGTCGAGGAGATCAGCAGCATCACCAGGGACATAATCTCGATGCCGTGGTGGGCGCTTACCAGCGCTCGCAAGTTGCGCAAAATGAACATCTTGTCGTCGTAATTCCACATCGGCAGATAGCTCTGCAGCAGCTGGAAGATCACGTCCAGCATGGGCCGCGAGTGGAAGACGTACCGGATGATGGACGCCATCAGCACAAAGAACGGAACGAACGACAGGATGGCATTGGCCGCCACCGAGAAGGCGTACGTATGTACTTCAGTTTCAGCCAGATACTTGAGCGTCGGCACGGCCCGGGCGCGCAGGTGTTTCTTTACTCGCCTGAGATAGCTGACCGCGGCCTCGTCACCCAAAGCCGCAGGGGCGGGCTCGCCGATTGTTGTAAATAGTTCCGTTTCGACGGCCTCGGCCGTTCTAGCGCCTGTTTCACTCATGGCTGGAAGAGCCATCGTAGCAGAGTAGCTGGCCAAGATGAGCGTATTTCGCAGAAGGAAGTGGTATCTCTGGGACGAACGGCTGACACGGCAGGTTACTTAAGGTGGGAAAGGTTGCGCATTTAGTGACATATTTTGCTTGCACGGACGTAAGTTCCTGCTTATGATGCCATCGCTCGTAGAGCATCGGCTGCAAACAGGGTGCTCCATACGGGTCAATTGGTCAGCGGATTTGGGTTGATGTTTGTGTACTCGCAGTTAAGCCGAAACGCACAGAGATTCGGGCTCCGGAGTTCAGCTCCAACGAACCTATACAGGTATCGGGTGGACGCTGCGCTCAGGAGCCCTATTCATTTGGGCGGGCGCTGCAAGTCTCGGCAACAACTCTTTTCTCTCCTGCCGTGCTTCCGGGGCGAGACAGTAAGCTGGAGCGCCACGGAGACCGGGGCTGGAGAGAATCTGACTTCATTCCTGCGCGATGACGCAGAGGCGAAAGGAGTACTGTTGTGAGAGAGAAGGGTACGGTCAAGTGGTTTAATGGCGCCAAAGGCTATGGTTTCATCCAGCGCTCTACTGGCGAAGATGTTTTTGTGCATTTCTCCGCGATCCAGGAGAACGGTTATCGCACGCTGAACGAAGGCGAAATGGTCGAGTTCGACCTGCTGAAGGGCCCCAAAGGCTACCAGGCAGCAAACGTCGTCCGCGGCATTGCGTAATCGGCGATCGCGCATAGCGGAGTGCGCTGGGACCCAATCCGCGTTGACCCTCCCCGAAACGGGAGGGTTTTCCGTTTCCGTCGTCGAACCGTGCTATTGCAGTTCTAGCGAGATCAGACTGCCCTGCGATTCCGCAGACGGAACGTAGTTCACCCCGACGTTCTTGTTTCTCCAATCGCAGGAGAACGTATCGGCGCCGATCAGCACCAGACGAGTTCGATTATGCGTCCGCATACGCCAGTTTGATTTCCCCGAAGCAATCGTCAGCACTGCGGAGCCATCTTCGTTGCATTGCACTGAAGTGAGCCGGCCTTTGAGAAACCTGGCGGGCTTGAGCGGGACGTTCACTTCAGCGACGCTCTGCCCGCTTTCGGTTTCCCGGGTCTCGTCCACATCGAAAGCCGCGGAAGAGCTCTCTTCCGTGCGCTTGATGCGCTCCTGCAGTTCAATCCGGCGCTGCCGTGACTCCGCGATCCACCGCAGCTGCGACTCTGCCATGCTCTCCGTTTGCGGATTGTCGCTGCCCTTCAGCGACTTGAGCAAGCTTTCGGCTTCGTCTAACTTGTCGTCGGCGGCAAGGTATCGGGCCATGTTCAACTGGTAGTTCTCGTTGCGCGGATTCAGCTGAAGCGCCTTTCGAAGCGATTGCATGGCCTCGTCCTTATCACCGGTCGCCATCTGGACAAAGGCCAGCAGGCTATAGGAATCGGCAAATCCCGGATCTAGGGCAATTGCCTTCTCCAACTCCGATTTCATTTCACGCATAGCCTCGTCGCGGTCATCACTGAATCCCTGGTGGTTCAAGAGCAGCGCCGAATAGTAGTGCACCCGAGCATCTGTGGAATTGAGGGAAGCGGCTCTACTGAAGTGCTCTCGGGCCTTGTCCATCTGATTCTTTCGAAGATACGCGTAGCCCAACCCTCGATGAGCAGCCGCGTTGTTGCCGTCTTCCTGCAGTACCGCCTCGAACTCCGTTACGGCCTGTTCCTGGTAATCCGGGGAGTGCAGATGAAGGTCCGCGATCATTGCCCGCATATCCAGTGCAGAGAGCGGATGTGCCTCGAACTCAACATCACTGACGCCCTGCGGCGCCTTCATCGTGCCCTTCATCAGCTTGCCGGAGCGATAAAACGCATCCACGGTTTTGTCCAACTCTTTGGCTTCCACGCCGAACGCGCGTTTGATCGCCTCATCAACGGGGACATTCTTCCTGACCAGGTCGAAGTAGGCATTCGCTTCGTTCAACTTCTTCGCGTCGAACAGGTAATGCACCATGAGCCACGAATGCGCGTAGACGTTCTGGCGATCCCCGCCGCTGACGTTGTATTCCTTTGACTCGTGCACGACACTGAACAGCTGAAGTGTGTTGATCCGGTTGCTGTAGAGATACTGCATCCGTCCCTCGGCCGCATCGCCTATTACGACATCCTTCCCCAAAATCTTGATCGTCGAGTAGTACTCGGCAAAACCTTCATCGAACCACAGTGGTGTGCGCGGGAAGTTTCCATTCAGAAGAAGGTGTGCGTATTCGTGGAAAACCGCCTCGTACGCGTTGTTCGACGAAAGGTCCAGCAGGATGAAGTTGCGGTCTTCGCCCATCTGGTAGTAGCCCGAAAGCTCAATTGGCTTGCCGTTGAACAGAGGAGCGTTCGCACGCAGTTCCTTCTGGTTGCGGAACGCGATGATCTGCAGAGGAACGGGGATGTTGACGTTCACCTTCGTGAATAGGGTCCCGAAGATCGTGCGCATCTGCTCGAACCGGAGCGCCACCTCCCGGCCACGTTTTTCTCCGCCGTCTGTCACGACTGAAAAGTGGGGCGAGCGGACCTCTACCCATGCCTGTTCCGCAGCGGCCCCAGGAGTTGCCGATGCGAGAATCGCGACGACAAGCGAAAGAAAGCGGACAAGGTTCCGCATGGATGGGCCTCCAGCTGTTCACAAAGGGAAACGGCGGCATCCTAACATGCGGAGTTCAAAGTTGCTGCTGAAAAGAAAAAATGCCCTCTGCCGGGAAGCAGAGGGCTGGGGAGTTCGGGTCAATGACCGCGAAAAAATCTACTTGTTTGCCGTCAGGCGGTCGTAAACCAAACCTGCGGCGCCGCCCGCGAGAGCTCCGATACCGGCACCCTTGCCACCACCCGCTATGGCGCCGATTGCTGCACCCGTTCCGGCCGAGCCGGCCACGATGGCGACCGATTTACCGGTGGATCTGTGATTCCGCGTACGCTCGACGTACGTCGTGCGATTGACGACGCGCTCATTGCTGACATTGCGCGTAGTGCTGGAAGAGGAACGGCGCGCCAACTGCGGCTGTGTCGTGCTCTGGTCGGTGCTGGACATGCTGTTCTGTGAAAAGTCGGACTGCGCTGCGCCGTTGTATATTGCCGGCTGCAAATTCATCGCGTCGCTCGCTGATGTGGGATTCATCAGTCTTGGTCCGACGAAATATGCTAGTGCTGAAACTCCCAATGCAGTCAGAAGAGCTGTAACGACGACGGTACGCCAAATACTGGACATCTGATCACCCTCCGGTCCTGGTTCGGCCCTGATTCTTACCGCTGATTATTGCCACCCCGGCGCTCCCTCCCTTGGCTGGCGCCGGGTTGACCGCGATGCGCCTCGGGAGTTTGTCACCGCTCCCCGTCGCGAACGCGATCACGGGCATAGGTACAGCACGATGATTGCCAAAAGTAAGTGTTTACTTACATCGCGTTTTTTGGGGCTTTCTGACCTGGGCTGTGGATGCCACGACAGGCCGCAGATGTAATTTCTGCTACTCCGCCGCGTAAGATACGCTCGCCTGCTTTTCCGGGCGGACTTGTTCGATACGCTGAATGGCCCAGCAGGCGTGCTCGGCCATAACGGGATCGGAGTCGTCTTCGGCAAAATTTCTCAGCGTCGGCAGGAAACTCGCATCGCCGCTGTTTCCCATTGCGATCACTGCATTTCGTCGCAGGCCACTTCGCTTAGCTCGCTTGATAGGAGAGCCGCGGAACTGTTCGCGGAAGTCTTCCTCGCTCATGTTCACCAGGTGATCGAGGCTTGGGTCCACCAGGCCGGGCCTTGCCTGAAACTCAGGTTGTGTGCTGACCGCCCGGCGCGAGGCGGCGCGAGTGTTCCACGGGCACACGTCCTGGCAGATGTCGCAGCCGAAGACGTGACGCCCCATCCCCGGCCGCAGGTCTTCGGGAATGGCTCCTCGTTTTTCGATCGTGAGATACGAGATGCAGCGTGTGGCGTCAACCTTGCCCGGACTCATGAACGCCTGGGTGGGGCACGCATCGAGGCAGCGTGTGCACGTACCACAACGATCTGGTGCGGGAAGATCGGGTTGCAGTTCCAGCGAGGTGAGAATCACGCCCAGGAATAGCCACGACCCGAGCTGCTGGTTGATGATGCACGCATTCTTGCCGATCCAGCCGATTCCGGCATAACGCGCCAGCACCCGCTCAACCACCGGTCCCGTATCCACGTAGCACCAGGTGTGAATGTCTCCGGCACTCTCGCGCAGGCGGGACTCGATCTGTCGCAGACGGGGCAGTATTACGTCGTGGTAATCGCTCTGTCCCCAGGCGTAGCGCGAGATCCAGCCGCGCGAAGCCTCATACGTATCTGTCGAATATGGCTGCGCCGTGTTGTAGTTCATCGCGCAGACAACCACCGACTTTGCCCACGGTGCCGTGTTCTGCAAGGATGCCCGCTTCAGGCGTCCCTGGTCGTCGCGCGCCTCCATGTAGCGCATCTCGCCATGACGTCCCTCGGCGATCCACGCCGGGAAGTACTCGAGTTCCTGCAGGTCTTCAACCGGAGCGATGCCGGCCAGATCGAATCCGGCCTCGGCTGCGGTGCGCCTCACGAGTTCTTCGAGTTGGGAGATGCTCGGCACAGCGGTCCTACTATTGTAGCTATCTCCGGCCCGATGCTGCCGGGAAGCGTCTCGCATAAAATTCTGCGTTCCGAAGTTGACGGATTCCGTATACATCTGTCGAACGAGTGTGCCGAGTCGGCCCGGCGGAGGGGGATGTGCCTTACAAGCGAATCTCAGATGGCAAGAGCCGCAATCGTGTCATCGCGATTACTGTGCTGTTTCTCATCGCTGTCGCAGCACAGGCGCAGTCGCCGACTTTTCGCGCGGACGTGAACCTGATCAATGTGACCTTCAGTGCGCGAAACGGCCAGGGCTCCGCCGTGTCGGATTTGAAGCAGGACGAAGTCCAGGTCTTCGAGGACGATGTTCCCCAGAAGATCCGTTTTTTCGACAACTCGACACTGCCGCTCACGGTAGGGCTGATCGTGGATGTCAGCAATAGCCAGGAGAAGTTCTTCCGCGACCACCGGCGGGACCTCGAAAAATTCCTCAAGGATGTAATGGCGCCACAGGATCAGGCATTTCTTGTCTGTTTCGGCAACCACGTTCGACTCGTGTCCGATCTCACGTCCTCGCCGAGCGACATCATCGAGTCATACGCAAAGTTCGAACGCGGCAACCGCGATTTTCCCGAACTCGGACCGGATGAGCAGCGTTCCGAAGGCACGGCGCTGTTCGACGCCATTTACTACGCGGCCACCGAGAAACTGGCGAACGCCGACCGCGGCCGGCGCGCATTGATCGTCTTCAGCGACGGCGAAGACAACTCCAGCGCACACGACGTTGTCGATGCCATCGACGCCGCCCAAGCCTCAGACATCCTCGTCTACTGCGTTCGCTATACCATGCGAAAGGGAACGCCCACGTCGCGCAACAAGTACGGGACACGTGAGATGAAGCGTATGGCGCAGGACACCGGGGCCGTCGATTTCGACGCGGTGAATGGAGCGAACCTCGATAACACCTTCAAGCAGATCGGTGGGGAACTGCGCACTCTTTATACAGCTGCCTATCACGCCAGCAATCGTCGTCGCGACGGTACCTTCCGAACAATCGCAGTGAAGGTGGCGCGTCCAGATGTCGTGGTCAGGGCAAAAGCCGGTTACTACGCGAAGCCCTAATTACGCGAAGCCCTGATCTTGTGTAG
>JAEZPW010000424.1 GCA_023441255.1 Acidobacteriota bacterium | reverse complement strand
CACAGGACGTGCGTGCTGCATTCGATCACGTATCGTGCGAGAGGGTCTTCTATGGCAACGCAGTTTCGCAGCTGAAGATGCAAACGGACGCCCTGAACGCGGAGCAGTTGCAGCTAGCCTCCCAGGAGAACGATGTTGCAGGGACCGACCCGGCCGAGAGCATCAGCCGGTTTCTGAATGCGCAGACTGCTCGTGAAGCCGCATTGGCCGCCGCGGGAAAACTCTCCAATCTATCCCTGCTCGACTACCTGCGCTGATCAAGCGGCCCGCACCACCCTTGCTCGAAGAGAACGTGGGATCCTTTGGCAGCATCTGCCCACGCCTTAACCTTGGCGAAATGTGCACGCTGCTTCAACAGGCGATCGCGCTCTTCGCGCAGGCAAGGAAGACAATCCTGGATTTTGTCGCGCAACTTCGTTAGGTTCTCGACGTATTCATGAACCTGCGTTCTCTCCCGGTGGTGCCGAGCGGCAGTTCCTGCATCGTGAATAGTCTGTTCCAGTTCACAGAAACGTTGCTCGTCGAAAGTTTCGATACGAAACAGGTCTCCGGTCCTTAGCGACTCCCGAATCAGCCTTTCGGCCTGCCCGATGTCGTCGAAATCGGGCATTCAGGCCGTCCATTCGCGCGAGACCGAGCTTTCGAACCCCTGGCCCACGATGCCGCATGGGATGCTGGAAGTCTTCTCAATTTCCTCGATCTGTGGCCCGGACACTTGGTTCGCGGCCGACTCGCGCTCGATCTTGTGCCACGCTGCCCGCAGATCGGAAAAGAGGCTGGCCTGCGATCGCATCAGTTCGGCGGAACACCTGATATGCGATTCCAGAATCTTCGCGCGGGCGATCGAATAGAATGCGTCGAGGTTGCGAGCCGCCTCGCCGCCGGCCTCCATATTCAGGGTGCCCTGCAGCTGCTCGAGCACCGAAAGCGCATGCTTGATGGAGTTCGTGCGCCGCTCCACCGCACCCGAGTTTAGGGCCTCAACCGCCTGGCGCAGATCCTCGATGATCATGCCGTACATCATCACTACGAGTTGGACTTGGGTCGCACTGCGGACCGCGGATTCCCGGTAGGCAAAGCTTGCATCGTTCTGATTCATTTTGAATTCAAGGACCCCAGTTGGGCTGATATTTGGGATTGCAGGGAAGGCAGCTTTCTGAGCATCACGTCGATCTGGCTGTATTGCTGAAAGAGTTGCTGCTGGCGCATCTTGATGCGTACTTCGAAATTGTCGATCTGATTGCCGATGGAATCACGAGTGGCCTGGATTCCCTTCAGATCAAGCGCAACGGATCCCAGGACGGAGTCGTTGATCTTCATCAGCGTCGAAGCGAAGGTACGAGCGAACCCCTCGGGCGTTGTCCCCTGAAAGAAGTTTTGGAAGCTTGTGAAATTTGTAGCGATGACGTGGTCCAGAGTCGTCTCGTTAATCTTGAGAGTGCCGTCGTTCTGCATCTCGACCCCGATGGAGCGCAACGTCTCAGCGCCCGTGTTGGCTTCAGCAACGTAGCTCGTCGAGGAGAGGAGTGTGGCTTGCAATCCCCTTATGGTGCTATCGCCGGCCAGTACGCCAGCGACGTTTGTTGAAGGGTTAACCTTGTACTGAGCATTGATCGCGCTGATCACGCTGTTGTAGCTGTTCACGAAGTCCGTCAGCGCCTGTTTCGCTCTTGCCGTGTCGGGGCCAACGGTTACTTGCACCGGGCCTGCACTCTCGCGCGCCAGGGTGAGCGTTAGGCCAGGAATGACACCTGACACTGTATTGGTTGCGCTTTGGACAGGAACGCCGTCAACCAGTACTTCAGCATTCTGGCCCGGGTTCGACGTCTGCCAGGCGAGACCTGTTTGATCGTTACTTATCTTTATGGCGCCTGGAAGCCCCGAGGTGTTGGAGACAAGCGCGAGTCGCGAGCCCGCCGCATCCGTGATGACGGTTGCACGTACCCCGAAGTCGAGATTGTTGATCGAATCCGCGGCCTTCTGGATCGTCTTACCGTCGAACGCGACGCTCACTGCTTCGCCGTCTCCGACCTGCAGGGTGAAAGTCGATCCTGGGCCGAAGACGAACCCCGGATCAGTGATGCTCTTTGTATAGTACGAACTCGTTGTTGCCAGTTTTTGGACAACAACCGTATGGGTTCCGCTGGCGGCTGATGCTTCCGCCCTCGCCGACAATACTTCAGGCGCTGTTGATTCAGCCTTACGTGCCGAGAGTGCCCCGGTGAAGTCTTTGAGGCTGTGGAGTTTTTGTTCGAGGTCCTGCAGTCCCGACTGAATGCTGCGCATTGCGGCCGCCTGGGCATCCAGGACGGCTTGCCGCTGCTGCATCAACCGCTCCGGCGCCCGCTCCGTGTAGATCAGTTGGTCCACCGTCGACTGAACGTCGAGTCCGGTGCTGCTTGTGAGGCTGTTTGATACTGAGGCCATTGCTTTAGAACTCGAGGGCCGATCTATTCCAGTCTAGGAATGTGAAAGGAGGTGGAGCCGGCAGGCTCCACCTCGGTGAAGGTTTTCGATTACCGCAACAGTGACAGTACTCCCTGCTGCATCTGGTTCGACTGCGACAGCGCCGAAATTCCCGTCTGGTTCAGGATGTTGTACTTCGTCATGTTTGCGACTTCCTGCGCGATATCGGCCGCGCGGATTCCGTCTTCTGCCGCGGACAAGTTCTGCACCTGGTTGTTGATGACCGACTGGGCCGACTGCAGGCGATTGATACCGGCTCCGATCGTGCCACGCTGGGCAGCGATGCTCTTGATCGCATCGTTGATTCTGCCAAGTTCAACAGTAGCGCCGGAGCCATCGGCCCCGGACAGCGCACCATTGAGGTTGAGGCCGCTCGCAGAGAGAGCGCCGATCGTCGTCGCGAGGGTGCTGTTGACGCCACCGTCGGAGAGGAGAACAGCCTGCGTTCCGCCAACCGCCGTAGTGGCCGATGCCATGCTTCCACCAAGGGCTGCGGCATCGGTGCTGACAATGATGCTGTGATCGCCGTTTCTGTCGGTGATCGACAGCTTGCCGGTGCTGTCGATTGCTGCATTCACGTTAACGTAGTTCGCTCCGCCCGGGTTCGCCGCCGCTGTCTGGATGGCGGAGACGAGGTCGCCCACGTTATTGCTGCTCGCCGTGAAGCTGAAGGTGTGGCCGGTGTTGGTGTCGGTAATCGAGAAGGTCGCGCCGTCGGCCAGGGCAGTGGCTGAATTCACCGCTCCGCCGTTGGTGCTCTTCCAGGTGTTCGTATCCGGCGTGCTCCCGGCACCTTGGAAAACGGCCACACCGTTGAACGTAGTGGATGTGCCAATGCGGTCGATCTCGGCCTTGATCTGCCCATACTCAGCCTGAATGGAATCGCGTTGTCCCTGGCTGACCGTGCTGGTTGAGGCTTCGGTCGCCAGCGTTACGGCGCGATTCAACAGGGTCGTGACCTGAGCCAGCGCGCCATCAGCCACCTGTAACTGGCCAATGCCGTCCGTGGCGTTGCGCGCCGACTGCGTGAGAGCCGTCACGTTGGCGCGGAGGCCATCGGCGATTGCCAGACCGGCGGCATCATCGGCGCCGCTGTTGATCCGGGAACCGGATGAAAGACGGAACAGCGTTTTCTGCAGCTGCGACCCGGTGATCGATAGCTGGTTCTGGGCGGCCAGAGAAGGAATGTTGTTCAGGATGCTGAGTGCCATGCGAAAGCTCCTTTTCGCTTGCGATTTCGCCTACGCCTGAGCTCGCGGGCAGCGGGTTCGTAGCCCGCGTCCGTCCACTGCGATCGATACGACGGAACCGCTGTTCTAACTTCCACTGCCATAATCGGCACCCTGCAAGAACGCTTTAGCGCTGTCGCTACGCTGCGACCGCACCGAAGCTCAACTCTGCACAATTGCTGCCAAGCATCATTAATGTTCTCTGATGAAAGCTGAAGCACCTCAAGAGCATGCGCAAAATGCCGATGGAAGAGGCGTAGCAGCAAATCAGGGGCGATCTCGACAGCCGTGGTCTTGAGATCGTGGAGCGAACGTTGAGTTCCGCCAGGATGTGGTTCAGGACTGTTGTTGCGCCAAGCCCGAGATCGGGAGCATGGGAGCAGCCCGTGCCAAACCGCTGGGGTAGAGCGAGCAACGAGGTGGACAAGGCGAGCTTCGCTGGCCTGGTAGTCGCCGTTGGCGGAATACTTGCCGGACTTGTACTGGAAGGCGGCAAGGTCGCGCAGATACTTCAACCTACAGCTGCAATCATCGTATTCGGCGGAACCCTTGGCGCCGTATTGCTGCAATTTCCACTCGCCACGGTGGCGGCCTGCGCCAGAAGCATGGCCACGGTTTTCTTTGGCGAGGGCATTGACGCTCGCGCCGTCATCGATCAGCTGGTTCAATTTGCAGACAAGGCGAGACGAGAGGGAATCGTTGCGCTCGACAGCGACCTCGACGGCCTGGAAGACGATTTCACGAAAGAGTGTCTGATGTTGGCCGTTGATGGAGCGGAGTCTCGGGCGCTTCGAACGCTGATGGAACCGCACTTGGAAATGAGCGAGGAGCGGGACGAACTAGTCGTGCAGGTGCTCGAGTCGGCAGGCGCTTTCTCACCAACGGTGGGAATCATTGGGGCAGTGCTGGGCCTTATCCAGGTTATGCAGCACCTTGGCAATATCGACGAAGTGGGCCGGGGCATCGCGGTAGCTTTCGTTGCCACCATCTATGGAGTGGCCGTGGCAAACCTGTTCTTGCTTCCGAGTGCCGGAAAGTTGAAGTTCCGCCTGCGCCAGCAGCAGCTCATTCGGGAGATGACCCTCGAGGCAGTCGTCTCGATGCTGGAGGGAATTCATCCCCGCATGTTGGAGACGAAGCTCCTCGGCTTTGTGCTGCAGACACCCCATGGCGGCAGAACTACCCAGGAGGAGACAGGAGCGTGAGAAGGCGGCGCGATCAGGTCAAACATCCGAGTCGTGAGCGCTGGCTTGTATCGTATGCCGATCTCGTCACGCTGCTCCTGGCCTTTTTCGTGGTGCTCTATGCGTCGTCACAGGTGGACAAGGCGAAGATGAACCGCATGGCAGCGGCGATCGAAGGCGCGTTCCGCCAACTCGGAGCACTGAACGGGGATGGCGCAACGTTCGACGCTAAGCCCTCAATTGCGGTTCCTCCGGCCCATGTCGCAGACGACACGGCAAATCAAAGAATGGCGGCGCAGAACCGCAACGCCTTGAGCGCTGAACTAGCACAGCTCCTTTCGGCAGAAATAGCCCGGCAGGAGGTTGCGCTCCGCATCGGACCGGAAGGTCTTGTGATCAGCTTGCGTGAGGTCGGCTTTTTCGACAGCGGCTCGGCCGAACTCAGGCCTGCTGCTCAACCTGCGATTGCCAGGATCGCGAACGTTCTGCGTTCGCGTGCAGTCCGGGTGCGGGTTGAGGGACATACGGACGATGTGCCAATCCACACGCGGCGCTTCGATTCAAACTGGGAGTTATCGACGGCGCGCGCCGTGCAAATGGTCAGGACCCTCATATCGGCCTACGAATTGTCGCCAGAAAGGCTGTCGGCCGCCGGTTTTGGAGAGTTCCATCCTGTGGCGACTAATGACACGGAAGATGGCCGGCGAAAGAACCGCCGTGTCGACCTGGTCATCCTTGACGGATACCGAATAGATGAAGCGACCCGAAAGTCCCCTGAGGTGCATCCGCATGCAAATCCCTGAACAGTCGCCCACGACCCATCTGATTTCGCCCGAAATGGTTCGAAGCAGGATGGAGCATCTGGACAAAATCCCCACCATGCCGGCGCTGCTGTTCCCACTCATTCGCCAACTGGAGGCGCCGGTGGAGCAGGTGAGCGTTCAAAAGATCGTCGACCTGATCTCGCACGACGAGTCGCTTGCAGCTCAGTGTCTGCACATGGCGAATTCTCCGTTGTTCGGTCGCTGGCGGGATATTGACACGATCCGTGGTGCGATCGTCGCCCTCGGTATCACACGGGTACGCGACATCGCGATGTCGTGCTGCCTGATGAGGATGGTTCCGACACACTCGTCGGTTCTCGACCCGTGTACGCTCTGGGAACACTCGCTGGGCGTGGCGTTGGTCAGCCGGCGCATAGCGCGCCGGGTCGGATTCCGTGATCCGGAAAAAGCATATCTCGCCGGTTTGCTTCACGACGTCGGCATTGTGGCCAACATACTTCTTTTGCCGGATTCCTTCGACGCCGTTGCAAAGCACGCGCTGGGTAAGGGCCTGGCGTTTGAACAGGCGGAGAGGGAGATCATGGGCCTGACTCACTGTTACACCGGCGGATTGCTTGCGGAGAAGTGGCGCTTGGGGAGCGATCTCTGCGAAGTCATCGAACGGCACCACGATCCAGCACGCGCATCACTCTACCGGGGACTCGTTGCCATTGTTAACCTTGCGGATCTCATCTGTCGCATAACGGGTGTGGGCTACGGCTGCCTGGAACGGGAAAGACCTGACTGCCAGAAAAACATCGGTTGGGAGATTCTGAGCCATGAGTGCCGATCGATAACCAACTTCGAAACCGCCCGCTTGGTTTCCGAGATGGAACTCTACGCAGGCGAAGTGAAGCGCCTGGTGGCGGTGCTGTTCAGGGCTACTAGCAACTGATCAGTCTTTGCACCGGATGTTTGATCAGGTTCCCCCAAGTTGGGTGGTCTCACTGGGTGCTGCAGGCCCGGTCCCGCATGTTCGCATCGATCACTTCCCGCACTTTACGGGTGAGGGCGTCAAGCGTGAAAGGTTTCTGCAGGTACCCGGCCGAGGCCAGACCGGTTCCTTCACGTACCACGGGGTTATCGGCATAGCCGGAAATGAAGATCGTCTTCAGGCCTGGGCATCGCATAAGCAAGCGATTGGCGAGTTCGCGTCCGTTCATTCCGGGCATAACCACATCAGTGAGCAGCAGGTCGACCGTAGAGTCGCGCTGCTCGAATATGCGGATTGCTTCCGTCCCATCCGCAGCTGTCAGCACCGTATAGCCCGACATTTCAAGTACTTCCTGAGTGACATCACGGACGAACGCCTCATCCTCAACCAACAGTATGGTCTGCCAGCAATTTCGCGGCTGGTCACACGCCGGGTTGTCGAACGAAAGACCTGGAATGCATCCCGCATTCGAGAGAATGGTTTCGGGTGAAGTCATTGTGCTCATTCGGGCCCTCTTCTTATGTCAGGATTGATGCACATTTCAATTGCAACCCTCGTGCCAATTCTTTGCTTTTTGTTCGCCTATCGGTGCAGCTTTCGGAAGTCCCCAAAAACACAGGCGCTCGACAGCTCAGAACCATATATCGGCACATTCTCAGAATTCCTGTAGAGCTGGCGAGGGATCCCGTTCAGTACCAAAATGGGAATCATTCCCGGAATGAGTCTGGTCGGTTATCCTGTGACCCACATGGGCTCTACGAACGATGATGTACGACGCCACCCCCAGTTCTCACTCTCCCGGGCCGCGAGACGGTGGTTTCGTGACTCTATTCGCTACCGCGGGATTTGGCGTACGGGCAAAGAACTTGCCGTCCGAGGCTTCGAATTCCTGCGAGACCTCACACCTTCCCGCCGTCGCCTGAGGTACGGCGACCTGCAATACGACTTTGACAACCGGGTCGATACCACTTGGTCCAACGTGCAACTCGCGACTAGGGTGCGTGAGATCTTCTCAGGCGAGCAATACCAGCCAATCGAACCTGAGCAGTTTCACGTGATCCTCGATGAACTTAGCCTGGATCACACTCGATTCACGTTTATAGATCTCGGGTCAGGGAAGGGGAGAGCCGTGCTGCTTGCGTCGGAATATCCTTTCAGGCGCATCATCGGGGTGGAGATACTGCCGGAACTGCACCGTGTGGCACAACAGAATCTGCTGCGATTTCCGGCGGAACGACAGCGGTGCACGTCGGTTGAATTCTGGTGCGGTGATGCCCGCGATTTCGAGTTCCCGGCAGAGCCCACCGTGCTCTATCTCTTCAATCCGTTCTTCGAGCCCGTTCTGGAGCAAGTTCTCCAAAACCTGAAAACATCGCTCGACCGGGACCCACGAACCCTGCTGCTCGTCTACGTGAACCCCATCTCTGAGCACATTGTGACTGCCGAGAATTTTCTCAATAAAGTGGGCGGCAACCACCAATATTCGCTCTATGTTTCTGATGGCCAATGACTTACCGTGCCGGCGGTGCTTGTTCAAAAAACTGAGTTGCTGAAGCGACATTTGGCAAAAAACGGCATCTAAGGTTTAGATGTGTGCTACTGCTTGAAGCGGTTCTGAAAAGGAAAACCCGCCAGCCCGGCCACTCTCGCCGGCCCGGTCGTCTGAATCAGCAATCCGATTCAACTCAGCGCCAATTAACGATGAAGGACGTGTGCACCACAATGGAACAAGGTACAGTGAAGTGGTTTAACGATGCCAAGGGGTACGGATTCATCACGCGCCAGAACGGCGAAGATGTTTTCGTTCACTTCTCAGCAATCCAGGGAAAAGGTTTCCGCAGTTTGCAGGAAGGCCAGGCCGTTCAGTTCGAAGTGACGAAGGGCCCGAAGGGCTGGCAGGCAGAAAACGTTCAGCCACTTTAATCGATAAGTTTGGATCCACACGGCGGCCTTCGGGCCGCCGTTTACTTTTGGCGGCGATACATACTTCGTTCTACATCCGTTCAGAATTGCGTTGATTAGTGTAGGATTTCAGCTAAGATACGCCGTCACGTCCAAATGTGATTTGTGAGCCTGAGAGCAGTGCCGTGAGTGTCTCGCCGGGGCAGTTGCGAACTTCGGCTTAAGTCGGTTCGAGGCCCATTTTGGGCATGTAAGTCGGATTGTGCGCGTCACGCGTTGACGCGAGTAGTAGAATGTAATGTCACAGGGGGTTGTGCGTGCTCTCACCGTACGGGTTGGACATCATCGAGAGTTGCTTCACCTGCAAACTGCGCGCTGATCGCATTTTTTGCGATCTGCCTGCCGCTGCACTCCAGTCCTTCGAGTCTATCAAGTACGCAACAGCGTACCCGAAGGGCGCTGTGCTGTTCGTTGAAGGGCAGGCTCCGCGCGGCATTTTCGTGCTCTGCAAGGGGCGGGTGAAGCTGTCGATTTCGTCCAGCGATGGCAAGACGCTTATTCTCAAAATCGCCGAGGCTGGCGAGGTATTGGGACTGAGCGCGACGGTGTCCGGAAAGCCCTACGAGTTAACGGCAGAAACAATTGACCCGTGTCAGGTGAACTTTGTAAAGCGCGAAGACTTCCTGCGCTTTCTCCGCGAACATAGCGATGCCTGCTTCCGCGTAGCTGAACAACTGAGCGATAAGTACAACGCCGCGTGCCACGAGATCCGGTCCCTCGGCCTCTCCCACTCGGCTGCGGAAAAACTCGCGAAACTGCTCCTGGAATGGAGTTCGAAGAACGGGGAAGCTCAGAAGCAGGAGCCTCGCCTCAAGTTGGCCCTCACTCATGAGGAGATCGCGCAGATGATCGGTACATCGCGCGAGACCGTCACGCGTCTTTTTGCGGACCTGAAGAAGCGCCAGATAGTTCAGGCCAAAGGCTCCACGCTTCTGATCCGCAACAAAAGTGCGCTGAAGGCTCTGGCCAGCAGTTGAGCATCACATTGTGCAGCCATCACGGCCAAAAGTGACTACAGTCACTGCCCTATCTTCTATTTGGATTTATTCCAGAAGATATGGAGAACGCGACATATCCGAGCTGTTTCAGTTGCGAGTTGCGGCCAGATCGGATCTTCTGCGATCTCCCCGCTGACGCACTTCAATCCTTCGATAGCATCAAGACCGTGAGTTTGTTTCCGAGAGGAGCCACGCTCTTCACGGAAGGTCGGCAGGCGCGCGGAATTTTCGTCCTTTGCGACGGGCGTGCCAAGCTTTCCATCAGTTCCGACAATGGCAAACGTTTGATGCTGAGGGTCGCAGGGCCTGGGGAGGTGCTGGGCCTGAGTTCAAGCCTTTCCGGCAAACCGTACGAAATAACCGCTGAAACCCTCGACGCATCACAGGTCGTATTTGTAAAGCGCAAGGATTTGCTTCGCTTCCTCCGCGAACACCGTGACGCTTGTCTTCAGATCGTTCACCTGTTGAGCGGTGATCTCCACACGGCGTATGAACGCGTCCGCTCTATTGGCTTGTCGCGAACCCGCCGGCCGCGCGTTCCTCGCGCTCGCGCGTAGCTGAGGCTCCCAGTTGTCCTTAACACCGCAGTCATTTCTGCGCAGTGTTACTCATTAGTAACCTTATTACCTCTGGCCGGGTGCTGCTTTAACTGCCCTCTTCGTTGAGCGCCCCGGGTTCTGCAGCGTCTCTGTTTAGCTGACCAACCTAAGACCTCTTTACCGACATACACCGCATCTACAAGGGTCTTGAGCAAAGCTGTCTTCTTGGCAGTCTCGTCACCGCATCCTTGGCTTGCGCAGTAAGCGCACGCGCAACCGGTGTGCGTTCATGTCGTTCCCCGACTAGGTCGCTTCCAGTCCGACCGAACTGGAAGTGTGAGGAGGATGACGAATTGATGAATGCCGATATATGCAAATTGTGTGTGACATGAGTCACTGAATAGTAAATATCCCTTGCGGTAGAAGCTGTAATTTTCGTGCATCTGAGGATAGGCCACAACCCGAACCTTTTTACACGTACTCAGCAACCGTTCGACCCAGGAGCAAGGGTATGCATGTATTGGAGTTCAAGCGGGCCGCTACCGTGCTCGCGGTGGTATTTATGGCCGTCATCCTGTGCGTCGGGACCATATTTGGCGCAAAGGCCGATAAGGGTCCGCAGGCGCAAGCGATGACGTCTTCGAGTCAGGCGCCAACTGCTTCCCAATTCGTTGGCGCAGACACCTGCAAGGGCTGCCACGAAGAGATCGTCAATCAATTTGCTGCTAATCCCCACTGGAATTCAACCCTAAAGGTCAACGGCACTGAAGTGCACGCATGCGAGACGTGCCACGGGCCGGGCCAGGCGCACGTAGAAGGCGGAGGAGACAAGACCAAGATCTATGTGTTTACCGCGCACAGTCCGTCCGAGATTTCGGATCGTTGCCTTATGTGCCACCAGGCCACGGAGGAACACGGCAACTTCAGGCGGTCGCAACATTTCAAGAACGGCGTAAGTTGCATCAGCTGCCACTCACCGCATCACGCCCGCGAAAAGAACGCGCTGCTGATCCAGGACCAGCCAAATCTTTGTTATACGTGTCACACGGAGACCAAGGCAGATTTCGCCAAACCGTACCGCCACCGCGTAAATGAAAAGTTGATCACGTGCAACGACTGTCACAACGTTCACGGCGGCTACTCTCCACGCCGGAGTCTTCGGACAACCGCAAATAACGAGCAGGTCTGCTTCAACTGTCATCGAGACAAGCAGGGCCCGTTCCTATACGAGCATATCCCAGTCAAGACCGAGGGATGTCAGAGCTGCCATACTCCGCACGGTTCCACCAACCCGAGACTGTTGCGGGTGTATCCAGTCAACCTCCTCTGCTCACAATGTCACACGTTCACCGTGAACAACGGTGTACCTGCAATCCCGACCTTCCATAACCAGGCACAGAAATATCAGGCCTGCACGATGTGCCATCCGATGATCCACGGCTCCAACGGCGCCGAGACTTTTGAGTACTAGGGAGGTGAAACATGAGACCGAAGAATCTTTGCCTCGCGCTTCTGCTCGTTCTGTGCGTCTCGGTCGCTGTTTCACTGAGCGCACAAGCTCCGCCACAAACCAACCCCACAAGCGGACAGACGACTTCTGTTCCGCCCCAGGAAACGAAACTTGGCGATTACATCGCCGCGGGCTCGATTGATGTGGGATACCGGTTCGTGGATGCTTCCGGTACCGAGTACCCTTGCTTCACGTCCGCAGGGGTCGCATCCACCTGCAACTACACGGGAATGTACAACACATTTGTGGACTTGCGTCAGGGGCCGCGCATCTTCGACCAGACCCTGTCGTTGAGGTCGATAGGGAACACAGGCGTTCTCTTCGACAACATGTTCGTGAGCAGCTTTGGGTGGGGCGGCGATCCGGAGAACGTAGCGCGATTGCGCATGAATAAGCACAAGGCCTATGACCTCTCCGTGCTCTTCCGGCGCGACTATCAACGGTTCGACTACAACCTGCTGGCTAATCCGCTTAACCCGTCCACATCCGTACCCAACGTCCCGATCCTCTTCTCTCCCCACCGTTGGGACACTGCTCGGCGTATGACGGACGTGAACCTGACGATCGCGCCGACATCGCCCATCAGCATCCGCCTTGGCTACAACCGTAACCGGGTCGAAGGACCGACCTTCAGCACGTTCCACATGCCGATGGGAACAGACATCAACCCCACTCAAGGGTACAACTATACGAACGACGGCATTCGCGCCGGTGTAGACCTGAAGTTCATCCCGCGAACCACCTTCAGTTTCGACGGTTTCGTGAATTGGTACAAGAACGACACCGCGCTGGGGAACCCGTTCTTCGAGTCCGCGCTGGCCGGCATACCGACAACGTTCGGTATCTCTTGGAACAGTGCGGCCAATCAGCCTTGTGGACCTGTCGCGATTGGCACACCTCTATGCAACCTCGACTTCTTCTTCTCGAGGCAGGACCGCTTCCGTTCCACCATGCCGACCGTTAGTGCTTCGGTGCAGTCGCACTACTGGAACCGCGTGGACCTGACGGCTCGCATCCTTTACGGTTGGGCGGATCTGGACTCGAACTGGAACCAGTTGTGGAACGGGTTCACGACCCGTCCACGCGCGCGCCAGGACCAGATCGTAAACACCGTACGTAACCGCAGAATCTCGAATGGTGCGGATTTCGGCATAACCTTCCACGTCACCGACCATTTCCGGATCAGTGACAGTTTTCACTACGTTAACCAGAAAATGCCGGTCTTCGGCACCAGCATCGACACACTATGGACGGCTCCGGTCGGTGGCAACGCACTGACCCCGATCGCAGCCATCATTCCGGTTGCGACCGGAACAGGCGTCGACCAGGGCCTCTTCTGGAATGCCCGTTCGAACGAGACCGATTTCGAGTTTGATTTGGGCAGATGGGCTGGTGTGACCATCGGCTACCGCTACATGCGCCGCTACATTACCGACAAAGGCGAAGGTTTCGACGTTGATGCCTTGACAGGCGAACCCATCATACCTGAGGGCGCTGAGGTCGGGTTCGACCATTTCAGGATCCCGGAACATGCGGCTATTGGTGGACTGTGGATCCGCCCCAGTGAGAAGTTCAGGCTGAATTTTGACGTGGAAGCCGCGTCTGCGGGTATCGCGACCCGATCGTTCAACGCCGATGAGGGGGTAGATTTTCAGGTCACCGGACTCACTACCTTCACCCGTCTCACGCCGCGACACCACCAGCAGTACCGTGCACGGGCCACTTTCTTACCCATGCACCACGTGTCGGTGGGCGCGAGCTTAAACATCTACGAGCAGCGAAATTCCCTGACAGATCTCGAATACCGGTTTCACAACCGGAACTATGGTTTCAACGCGACTATCAGCCCGAACGAGCGCTTTCTGCTCGATCTTGCCTACAATTACCAGGACTTCCTGCAAACGAACTTCGTGTGCTCGGTTTTCACACCGGGCCCCGGAACCTTCCCTGGCCCGGCCTTGCTGACCGGCGGGCTCTGTGCAGGAGCGCCGGCCGGATCGACCCCGATACCCTACGTTGGTGCGTTTGGCGACTACAGCACGCAGACCCATTTCGGCTCGATCATGTTCCGGGTAAAGCCGGTGAGTCGTGTGACAGCCTCAGTCGGCTACAGCATCATCAACAACGACGGCGCTTTCCCGCAGTTTAATGCGCTGCAGCCTACGGGGCCGACGCAGTTCAACTACCATCGCCCGATCGCAGCACTGGAGATCGGGATTGCCAGAGGGCTTGCCCTTAAAGGTGGGTGGGACTATTACGACTACAACGAGAAGGGGTCGAGCGCTAACCTCTTCGGCACGGCCGGACCAACGCTCCCTCGCGACTTCCACGCGCACACCGGCACGGTTGGCCTGCGCTACACGTTCTAACTGCACGTGATTTCGCCTCCGTACGACGGGGCGGCTTCGGCCGCCCCACTTTTATCTCGTCAAAAATCACGTGCAATTGTGAGCAACCTCACAGCCTCAGGTGCCTGAGAAATCCAACAATGGATTAACTTTCGGTTGAACATGGTCCCGGCGTGTGTTCATAAAGCGCGGGTGCAGTGTGCTCAGCCGTGGATGGCCTGTGGGCTCGAGTAAGTGGGGGTTTACGGACTGGTAACGCGGTTGGGAATCGACGATCGTTTAATTGGGTGAACAGCTTTCATGCGATACGGCAAGTATTTCATAGCCCTTTTTGTAGTACTGCTCGTTGGCACGGCGCTTGCTGCACCCGCGCCGAAAATAACTAGTGCAGAATGCCTCGCTTGCCATGACACGGTGAAGGAGGAGACGTTCAAGGCCTCGATCCACGGCGCTATGTTCGAGTGCATGGACTGCCATAAGGACGTCAAGGGCCCCGGACCTCACGAACCTTCTCCTGCCAAGCCTCAGTGCGCTACGTGCCATGAGGACGCGCAGAAGGCTTACGATCATGGCTTCCATGCCAAGGCAGTGAAGAGCGGAGATCAGCAGGCGGCCAGGTGTATTGACTGCCACGGCGGCCCGCATGAGATTCTTCCCCCGGGCGATCCGAACTCAAAGGTCAGCCGTAACAACATCGCGAAAACGTGTGCCACATGCCACGCGAACGGCACCATGATGGCTGGCAGCGGTCACAGTTCCGCTCCGGCGTTGTCTTATATGGACAGCGTTCACGGCAAGGCGGTAGCGAAAGGCAACGAAAAGGCCGCCGTCTGCACGGATTGCCACGGCAGCCATGACATTTTGGCCGCGAACGATCCACAGTCACCGATCTTCAAGTTCAACGTTCCGGCCACGTGCGCCAAGTGCCACGAGAACGTCAAGAACGAGTTTATGTCCAGCATTCACGGCCAGTCGGTCGCACGTGGAAACTGGCAATCACCCGTTTGTACTGACTGCCACGGAACGCACTCCATCAAGCCTCCTGACGATCCCACGTCGTCCGTTTCTTCGCAGATGCTGGCTAAGTCGACATGTGCACGCTGCCACGAAGGGATGCGCCTGACGCAGGAATTCGGAGTGCCGGGACGGCGAGCCACCACGTACGAAGCCAGTTATCACGGCCTGGCTGCACAAGGCGGATCAACGGTGGTAGCAAACTGCGCGAGCTGCCACGGTGTGCACAACAT
>JAEZPW010000418.1 GCA_023441255.1 Acidobacteriota bacterium | reverse complement strand
GTCAAAAGACACTTGAAAGCCTCGATCGCTTTCGTCGTGGCGCTTTGGCTTCGGTCACCGGCCAGCAGGTCGGGTTTCTTGGTGGACCGCTGTTTTCGATCCTCAAAGCGCTCAGTGCCGTACGTCTTGCCGATCATGCCCGGGGTGCGAACATCGATTGTGTCCCGGTCTTCTGGCTCGCCACTGAGGACCACGACTTCGAGGAGATCAAGAGCGCTGTCATACAGGATGCCGATGGTGGCCTGCATACGGTTTCTCTCGACGCAGAGCACCGTCCCGGTGCGGCGGTGCGAACCGTCGTTCTGCCGGAATCAATCACGGACAGCATCGAGCATGTCGCGCAACTGTTAGGCGACGCCGAAACCGGCAACCTGATCCGGGAAGCCTATCGGCCCGGCGTCACAGTCGGCGATGCATTCGCTTTCCTGTTCACGAAGCTGTTCGCCGAGTTCGGCGTCATCATGCTTGACGCGTCAGATCCGGCCCTTCATCGACTGGCAGCACCGCTTTATCGCGAAGCCATCAGGCACGCACGCGATATAGACGCTTTGCTGCTCGAGCGTGGCAAGCAGCTGCATTCTGCCGGTTATCACGAGCAGGTCAAGGTCACGCCGTCCTCCACGCTGCTGTTTGGAACAGTGGATGGCGCGCGGATTCCGATCCATCTCAGTAACGGAAAGTTTGTTATTGGCAGCGAAAGCCTGACCGCCGAAGAGCTTGAGCTGCGCATCCAGACCGACCCCGCCTCCTTCAGCCCAAACGTTCTCCTTCGCCCTGTCGTACAGGACTACCTACTTCCAACGCTTGCCTACAGCGGCGGTCCCGCTGAAGTCGCGTATTTCGCGCAGGCGGCGGTCGTTTATGAGTCTCTCGCGGGACGTGTGACGCCTGTGCTCCCCCGTTTCAGCGCCACCGTCATCGACCCCAGGGCCAGGCGTATTCTGGATCGCTACAAAATCAGTCTGCTCGACATCTTCGAGGGGCCCGATCACACTTCTGAACTGCTGGCGTCGCGCAGTTTGCCGTCCGATCTGAAGTCAGCCTTTGCCCACGCCGGCGATCTGCTCAAAGAGGCACTAACCGAGGTTGCCGCACCGCTCAAGATCCTTGATCCGACGCTGGTGGAGGCCTCTGAACGTGCTGGCAGCAAAATGCGCTTTCAACTGGAACGACTGCACAAGCGTGCCGCCAGCGCGGAACTCCGTCGCAGCGAAATCGTCGCGCGGCAAGCGTCTCACTTGAACTCGTCGCTTTTCCCGAACAAGGATCTTCAGGAGCGCGTCATCGCCGGCATCTCGTTCGTGGCGCGTTTCGGCACGCCTCTACTGGACACGCTTTACGAAGCGGCGCAGCAGGAGTGCCTCGACCATCAGGTCATCTATATGTAGCGCGCTTGAAATGCAGTATGATTGCGCCCATGACCAAGCAGAAAAAGACCGAAGATTTCGAAATTGCGTGTCCTTGTTGCGGCGCGCTGATCAAGGTTGACGCGCAGACCCATGCTGTAGTTGGGCACACTCCAGCCGCTGTTCCCAAGACCTTTGCCGACATGGAACAGGCAGCACGCGCGATGCGCGAGCAGGAAGAACGAAAAGAGTCGCTGTTTCGCCAGTCGGTGGAAGCACAGAAACACCAGGCCGATTTGTTGGAGAAGAAGTTTCAGGAGGCGCTTAAGAAGGCTAAGGAAGCACCAGACGCGCCTCGCATCCGCGACTTCGATCTGGACTGAGTCGTTACTTGCGCCGTACTCCTGGCTTGCCGGTTTTTGCGCGCCTAGGTCTTCGTATAGTGCCGGGTCTCGGACCCGGCATCGTTTTTCATCGCGACGGTGCCCCACGTTCGCGAAGCTAACGTGGGGAGTTCGCTTATCTTGTGAATGAATACGACCGAGACCAATGAACTCGCGAACTCGTCGCATCGCGTCACTTCACGCCCTCTTTTGCTTGGCCACCGCGGCACCACGATCAACGCGCGGGAAAACACCTTCGAAGCTTTTGACCGTGCTCTTGCCGATGGCTGCGATGGAATAGAGTTCGACGTCCGTGTTACCCGCGACTCACGCGCGATCATCTGTCACGACCCCTCCTATGCTCATTACGAAATCGCCGAGTCCACGCTGGATTCGCTGCAAGCAGTCGGCGCTTCACCACCTATGCTCTCGGATGTGCTCAGAATCTATGGGCAGCGGTGTTTCCTCTATGTCGAACTGAAAGCGGCCGGCGCGGAAAGGGAACTGCTCTCAATTCTGCGGGACGACCCGCCTGTTCACGGGTACGTAGTCGCATCATTTCACCCGGAAATACTTACGCCGTTGCATGATCTTGATTGCGAGGTTCCACTCGGTTTTATCTGTGGTACCCGGCGTCACCTGAAGTACTGGTCACAATTGCCGGTCCAGTACGTCATGCTGAAGGAATCGCTGGCCACCCCGGCCCACATCTCAGCCCTCCACAGTGCAGGCAAGCGCGTCTTTGCCTGGACCGTGAACAAAGAGAAGCACATGCGCTCCCTGGCGCGACTGGGAGTGGACGGCATCCTCTCGGACGACACCAGGCTTCTTGTCCGAACCTAGACGCAGCAGTCTGTTGGGTAGGAGCAATCTTGTATTCATCCTGATGCGACGAGGAATCCTGCGGAACAACGCTGTTGATGGAGGTGGGGGTTCCTCGCTGCGCTCGGAATGACAAAGCGTCGGAATACACAAGTGCCGGCATGACAAAAGCGTCGGAATTGCACAACTGTCGGCATGACAAAAGCCTCGGAATGACAAAGGCGTCGGAATGGGTGGAATAGATAGCGTCAACCGAATTGAACGTTGGCCCCTCACCATTTACCCTTTTACCGATGTCCACTGGAGAACGATTCGAACGCGCAGTACAGATCATGGCCCGTTTACGCGGACCGGGCGGCTGCCCGTGGGACCGCGAACAGACCTTCGATACCATCAAGCCCTACACGCTCGAGGAGACGTATGAGGTCCTCGAGGCTATCGACAATCGCGATTGGGATGAACTCAAGGGCGAACTGGGCGACCTGCTCCTTCAGGTGTTGTTCTATGCCGAGATGGCGGAGGAAGCCGGGCACTTTTCCATTGACGACGTTTTGGACCGCCTTTCGAACAAACTGGTCCATCGCCACCCGCACGTTTTCGGTGATGTTGAGGCCAACACCTCCGGTGAAGTCCTTCGCAACTGGGAAGCTCTCAAGGCCGAAGAGAAGAAGAAGCGCCTTGAACAGGGCGGCGGCAAGGGCCCCAAGGAGCAGGATCATCCGGAGTCTGTCTTAGCCGGCATTTCGAGCAGCATTCCTTCGCTTCTGGAAGCCTTCAAGATCAGTTCGCGCGCGGCCCATGTGGGTTTTGAGTGGCCCACCATCGAAGGTATCTTCGACAAACTGACGGAAGAAACCGCCGAACTGCGGGAGGAACTAGAAGCCTGGCCCGAGCCCGGTCCCACGCCGCCAGGCCGAGGAGTCGCAAACTCGAATGGGCAGGCCATTTCGCAGGAGCTTCGTGATCGACTGGAGGACGAAGTGGGCGATCTCTTTTTCGTGCTGGTCAATATCGCCCGCTACCTCTCGCTTGACCCCGAATCGGCACTGCGCAAGACGAACCGAAAATTTAAGCGCCGATTCCAATGGATAGAGCAGCAACTTCGCGAAAATGGTCGTACAATCCACAATTCCACTCTGGAGGAGATGGAAGCACTGTGGCAGGAATTCAAGAAGCAGGAGAAAGATCAACGGGACGCTCAGCGATAGGCAATGTCGTCATTCGCCGCTGCTTCGGCATAGACGAATCGCGCATGTGCCTTGACCTTCAGAAAGAGGTCTGGGGGTTCAGCGACATTGAACTCGTCCCCCTGCGTCTTTTCGTGGTGGCGGAAAAAGTCGGCGGGCAGGTAATAGGCGCTTTTGAGGGCAGCGACATGGTCGCTTTCGCTCTCGCCATTCCCGGCAACCGCAACGGCCACCTCTATCTTCATTCTCATATGCTTGCCGTACGCGAAAGCTATCGGGACAAAGGGCTTGGACGAGCCATCAAACTGTTTCAGCGCGAAGACGCCCTTTCACGCGGAATCGAACTCATCGAGTGGACGTTCGATCCTCTCGAGATAAAGAACGCGTACCTCAACCTTGAAAAACTCGGCGCGATTGCTCGCCGCTACAACATCAACCAGTACGGAATAACCAGTTCCCCCCTTCAGGGCGGACTCCCCACGGACCGCCTGGTTGCCGAATGGTGGCTCCGCTCAAGGCGGGTCGAATCCGTGCTGGAAACCGGTAAGCATCCGCCCGTTCACGCTGCGATGAAAGTGGCTATTCCGGCACAGGTCTACGACTGGAAGGCGCGGCCCGAAACTCGCGAGCGCGCGCTCGATGTCCAGACCCGCGGCAGGGAAGTGTTCCTCAAGGCATTCGGCGCCGGTCTGGCCTGCCTCGGGTATGAACGCAACAGCGACGGCGACGGCCAATTCCTGATTGGCCAATGGGACGAAGCCTGGTCGTATGTCTAGCGGATTTGTTGTCCACCAGATCCGTGCTTCGGCACAGATTCTGAAGATTTGTCATTTCGAGGGCAGCGAGGAACCGCTCCGGCATGAGCCATCTTCGCCGCTCACACGTGATCAGGTGCTCTTATGAGATTCGACGCTATCACCTTGCGCGAACTCCGTATCCCGCTCGTGCACTTCTTTGAAACCAGCTTCAGCCGCATCTACTACCGCAGAGTGATGCTGGTGACTCTGCACGGCACGAACTGTCCCGACGGATGGGGAGAGTGTGTGGCTGGCGAAGATCCCTTCTACAGCGCCGAATCCGTGGAAACTGCATGGGAGGTCATTCGCAATTATCTTGCTCCCATGGTGCTCGGCAAAACGATCGACAGCGGCCGCGATTGCCCCGCGCTGATGGAACGTGTTCGCGGTAATGCCATGGCAAAAGGCGCGATTGAAAACGCCGTCTGGGATGCCGAGGCCGTCGACAAACAGCAGCCGCTATGGCGCCTTCTCGGCGGCACAAGAGGCCAGATAGCCTGCGGCGTCAGCATCGGCATTCAGGACACCGTTGACCAGTTGCTCGACAAAGTTGCGACAGAACTTGCCGCCGGTTACCAGCGCATAAAAGTCAAAGTTAAGCCCGGCTGGGACCTCAACATACTTGGGGCTATCCGCGAGCGCTGGCCCGATATTCTTCTCAGCTGCGACGCCAATTCCGCCTACCGCATCGAGGACTTCGCACACCTTCGTCGCTTCGATGAATTCAAGTTGCTCATGATCGAGCAGCCGCTGTGGCACGATGACATCTACTTCCATTCGCGTTTGCAGAAGGAGCTTCAGACCGCCATCTGCCTGGACGAGTCGATCCACCATGTCCGCGACGCTCAGGTAGCGTCCGAACTCGGAGCTTGCCGCATCATCAACATCAAGGTAGGCCGTGTGGGCGGTTTCAGCAGCGCCGTCGCAATCCACGATCTGTGCAAACAACGGGGAATCACGAACTGGTGTGGTGGCATGCTCGAATCAGGCATCGGACGCGCACACAACATCGCACTGTCGACGCTTGAGAATTTTTCCCTTCCAGGCGATGTCTCTGCTTCGAAGCGCTATTGGAAGGAAGATATCGTGGAGCCGGAGATCGAAGTGGATCCGGCGGGCTTCATCCAGGCAAGCGATAAACCCGGCCGGGGCTACACGCTTCGAGTACCGCTGATCGAGAATCTCACGATACGCAAGGAGACTGTCGGAGTGGGTTCGGCATCAGCTTGAGCCACGCATATAAGAGTTTCGGGCAAGTGCGCCTGCTACTTCCCCGAACTCTGTGTCTGCGCAAGCTCGCCTTCCACCCGCTTCCTCAGCATGTCGACGCCCTGCGCCAGGGTGAGATCGTCTGGAACACGTACATAATCAGACGTGGTTTCCACCTGACGCAGGTCGATGCTCTTGAACAGCAGAGCCCTGCCCGTGAACTGGATGTTCATGTAGGTCGGCTCCCAGCGGTGAGGACCGATCTCGCTCTGCTCCACTATGAAATGCCCGCCCTTGTCCAGATGGCCCAGAATGCCCCAGCCGAAAGTCACGTCTCTGAAGAGATTTGCTTCGATTTTCGCCAGCCGCTCTGAAACCGGGTCGACCACCATCGTTCCCTGCATTGCCTTGAAGACTGAGCTTTCGCGCGAAGGCGGTTCGTAGTTTGGATCAGGAGTGAAACTCAGCTTCACCCACTCGTGACCGTTGCTGCCCGCGATCATACCTTCGTATTTGTAATTGAAGGCTTTTGGCAGTTCGCGGAACATTTTGGTCACGCGATCGCTGTCCTGCTGCTGATCCTTCTTTTTCTTTTGTTGGATCTCGGGGTTCGAAATCAGCTGGTGCAGCCGTTGTTCTTCTGCTGCCCGCTGCTGCTGATTGAGTGGCTTGTCATTCACCGCAGCCAGGTAGGCCACCGTGCCCTGCTTGGTTTCCACCATCAGCTTGGTCTTGGACCCGTCAGGCGTCTGCCGACGGTCCTTATACATGTAACGCACGCTGTCGTCGTTGCCTGCCTTGAGTTCGTTCTCTACTACCCGCCTGACCAGTTCGCGGGGAGGTATCGCCGGCAGCGTTGGTTGCTGAGCCGACGTTTGACCCTGCTGCTGGTAGGCCGGTCGTGTTGCGGCACTCATGGCGAGTACCAGCCAAACTACGACCAAGGCTCCGCTCAAGATTCGCGAAATCCGCATGTTCATCCCTGACAATTTAAGAGCCAGCTATTCACTTTAGAACACCTTAACCTCCCAGCAGTTGCTTGGCGGCGGCCTCTGCGGGAAACAGGCGGACCTGGGCCGCACAAAAGAAGGCCAGCATTGTTGCTGGCCTTGGAAGGAGGATGTGTGTACGGGCTGAATCTGATACGCCGGCTCGCCCGGAAAAGGCAGTCCCATTGGTTTTCTAGTCGCACATGCCAAAGTAACCGCTGTTCCCCTGGTTTTCGGTCACTTTCGCCCGTGCAACATCTCCGAACGAGCCGACTGCTTTATTCGTTTGCAAAGACATAGCCAAACTCGCGAGACTGCGGAATAAACATGCGTCGTCGCTAACTGTTGAAGGATTTGAACTTGGATCATCTGCATATTTCCGGGCACAAAGCAGGTGCATCGATATGTACTCAGTAGTAACCGTCAACATGCCACCCCTGTGTAGTCCCGTACACGTTCCTGCAAAGCTCCTCTGCAAGAACTCGCCTTGCTGCAACGTTGGTCGGCTAGTATCATGCCATCAGCCATTTCAGCCCAATCGGCGGTGGAGTACCGGTGTACGTCCGGTTTGCCACACATTTGGCCGATTTGGCGCCGGGAATTCCGGGCGGAGAACGTTCATGTGGAAGTTCGGCAAAGACGAACAGAAACCTGCGCCGCCGGCACCAGCGACGAAAGCCCCAGCCGTCAATCCGGTTGGAACCACCCCCGTACGTACTGCCAAGGAGCCCACCGTGGAAACCTCAAAACCCGCTCAGAGCCATCGCGCAGACGTAGCCAGCATTGGGAAGTCAGTCGTCATCAAGGGAGAACTCTCAGGAAGCGAGGATCTCTACGTTGATGGCGAAGTGGAAGGCAGCATCGAGCTTCGCGGGCATAGCCTCATCGTTGGCCCGAACGGGCGTGTTCGTGCAAACGTCCACGCGAGAGACATCATTGTTCACGGGAAGCTCGACGGCAATCTCTACGGTGGTGAACGCGTCGAACTCAGGAAGACGGCGGTTCTCGTCGGCGACATCGTGACGCAGCGCATAGCCATTGAAGATGGCGCCTTTTTCAAGGGCGGCATCGATATCCAGAAAGCCGACGCGAAACCGCAGCAGAGTTCTGCGGCCGCGGCCAACGGCGGAACTGCAAGCCGAGCCGCTGTCCAGAGTCCTTCAACGGCTCCAGGCCCTGCGACTCAGACAAGCCTCGCGGAAACCAAGTAAGATGCCTGTAATCTGTCGGGCCTGCTTTTCCGACAATTACAGGCTTTCTTGCTTTAAACTGAGTACAAGAACGTTTTGATTTTCATTCGTACGGTCCAACGTGGCTGATTTCTTCAACAAGTTCTTTAGGGGTGGGAATCGCGGCGAGTCCGGCTTGGCGACTGCAACTGCATCCGAGCGGGTCCCGCGCAAGTCTACCGGTCTCGGTGAGTTGGTCAGGGCGCTGTCACGCCTTGACGGTCAGTCGGTTCTGGATCTTGGACCGACGTCTCCCGCAAATCTCTCGTTCTTCACCAACCAGGGGCAACGCACCTACAGTGAAGATGTGCTACTTGCCTCGCGCAACGGCGATTACCGCACTTCCGGCAACAACGGCGAGTCACACATCGACGCTGACCGGTTCCTGGCTGACAATCTTACCTTCCCCAATGAAACGTTCGATGCCGTCCTGCTGTGGGACATGCCGGATTACCTCGACGAGGCACTCGTAAAACCGGTGGTACAAAGGATTCACGCCATCACCAAACCGGGTGCGCTCATGCTGGCGTTCTTCCACACCAAGGATGCGGGCACCGATGCGCCGTACCAGCGCTACCACATCGCGGCACCGGATACGCTTGAACTCCAGCGCATCTCTTCGGGTCGTGAAGATCGCTACGCTAACTTCCGCCTTCAGCGCATCTTCAACAATCGACACATCGAGAACCTGTTCAGCGACTTCCGTTCGCTGAAGTTCTTTCTCGGGCGCGACAATGTCCGCGAAGTGCTCATAGTGCGCTAGCCTGGGTGCGATCTACGCAATGCAGCTAACCACGCCAACGCCTTTTCCTGAGAGGCTGTGACTCTTGAGTGTTGTCATTCGGAGGAGCGAAGCGACGAGGAATCTCTACTGCGGCAACGCTGTTGATGGGGTAGGGGTTCCTCGCTGCGCTCGGAATGACAAAAAGCGTCAGGATGGAATGACAACAGCGTCGGAATGGGTAATAGCGAAAAAAGTCAAACACCCTAAGCGTAGCGGGGACTCTGCTGTTTCCTGCCCAACGAAGAATCTCCTTAAGCCGCCCGCGTAATTTTCAACAGTCCCGATGACACCCCGGGCATTTGTGCGATCGTTGCTGCGACAGCCCGAAGCGGGCGTGGTAGGGAGAAGAGTCGCCTAACCCTGGCAGCCCTGCGGAATATGGGGCGAAAGCGCCGTTCGTAGTGGGAACGGTATGCCTCGGCCGCTACTTGGAGCGAGTTTCCATCCCGCCATACGGAAGCCAGCGCCTGAGCCGCCGCAACACCCGTCTGAAGGGCGAGAGAAATTCCGTCGCCAACGAATGGATCGATGAATCCGGCTGCATCTCCCGCACACACGACTCCGGCATGGAGGGGCGAAAGTTCGCGGAAGATCAGCGGGAAAGTGCTGACTGGAGTTGTTGCCGGCGTCCAGCCTGCAGCCCGTTTCTGCAGCCGCGGTTCCAGTTGGAAAACATCATCGAGTTTAGCAGTGAGGTCCGCGCGCACCATCGCGCAAACATTGACGAGATCCTCACCAATCGGCTGCACTCCGCAGTATCCTCCCGGAAAAAAGTACAGATCAGCGGAGAGGGGCGCGTCTGCCTCCACGAAGTGGCCCTTCAACCCGATGAACTGAGGCGATTTGTCTTTGTGGTGTTGGTGCCGAAGATTCGACCAGCGCCCCGTTGTATCCACGGATGCTCTCGTGTTGAACATTTCTCCGTGTGAGGTGACGACACGCGTGTGCTCGATAGCGTTGACCGTCACGCCCTCGCGGGCATCAACACCGGCCGACTTGCATGCTCTCCAAAGTGCGAGGTCGAGGTCGTAGCGTCTGACGCCGATGGCCGAAGGCCGAACCGGAGCCTGGATCGTGCGGCCGTCCACGAATATTCGCATGGCCCCTACTTTCGGCCCGGCCAGCACGAGTCGCTCGCTGTCGGCAGGGAGTAGCAGCGAAGAGAGCACCGCGACGGCCTCCGGTGAGATGAATTCCCCGCATACTTTGTGCCTTGGGTATCTTCCACGCTCCAACAGCAGCACGCGTGCCCCCCCGCGCGCGGCCGTGATGGCGGCCGCACAACCGGCCGGACCTCCGCCCGCAATGATCAGGTCGTACTTTACTTCCACAAGATCACGCCCATCCTGAACAAGTAGCTCCGAAAAACGCTGATGCCGGCGGCACCAACGTGGGAAAAAACCTCCGCCATCTCACGAGGCGTATATGCACGGCGCACCGATGCGGGCGCATCATGCCGCGTCAGTCGGCTCCGGAACAACGGCAGGCCCGCATACACCAGGCCGAGATGCAGCGCGCTTCGCCGCACGTCATTGATGATCAGGGCCGTCCGGCAGACTCTCAGGGCTTCTTTTCCAAAAACTGCCAGTTCATCCGGCTCCAGATGATGCGCGAACAGGCAACAGCTGACCAGATCGAAGCTGGCATCGCGAAAGGGAAGGGATGTGGCCTCGGCCGCAACGCTCGGGCGGTATCCATTCAGATGCGTCGCCGCCCGATCCAGCAGGGTCACCTTTATGTTGGGCACTTGCATGGTTTTCTGAACAGCGAACGGCACATATCCCGATCCCGATGCCACCTCAAGCATCGTCAAATCGCGCGAACCGGAGTTCTTGGTGACGGCCTCAATCAGGCGGCGCGTGGTGTTTACCCCGCCAAACCAGCGGTTAATGTTGCGGAGGTCATCGATGCCGGTGCGAATTTCTTCCGGAGTCCCGGCATCCGAATCCAGAAACTCGGGAATGACGACACGCCGCATATGCAGGTGAGATGACGAAGCTAGTGCAGACGGTGAAACGTTTTCGCTGGGTGCTCGCCATCGTCGTGGCTATTTTCGATGGCAAAATGGCCCGGTCGCCAGATGGCCAGATTTACCCGACTGCCAGCTCCTCTTCCAGCTGCTGCTTATTGTAGAGGTCGGTGTAATAGCCGTTCAGCGCGACGAGCTCGTCATGGGTACCGTATTCGACAATGCGTCCGCTGTGCAGCACGGCAATGCGGTCGGCATTGCGCACGGTCGATACCCGGTGGGAGATGAAGATGGTGGTGCGCCCATACATGATCTCGCGCAGGTGGTTCAAAATTTTGTCTTCGGTGTGTGTATCTACGCTTGCCAGGGCGTCGTCCAGTATCAGCACGCGCGGATTCCGGATAATGGCGCGCGCAATCGCCGTACGCTGCTTCTGCCCGCCCGAAAGCGTGATGCCGCGTTCGCCAACCGTGGTCTCGTACTTTTCGGGGAAACTTTCGATGTCGGCCGCGATACTGGCGGCCTCTGCTGCTGCTTTTATCTCATCATCAGTCGCATCATCGACTCCGAACGCGATGTTCTCCCGCACCGAGTCACCAAATAGGAACGTCTCCTGCGGAACAAAACCGATGTTGCGTCTCAACCTGTCCAGCGGATACTCGCGTATCGGACGTCCGTCTATAAGCACGGCTCCCGGAGCCGCGTCGTAGATCCGCGGAATCAAGCTGACCAGGGTAGACTTGCCCGACCCGGTCGGTCCAACGATGGCCAGGCTAGTCCCGGCAGGTATACGCAGGTTGATATCGTGCAGCACCTGCGTGTCGCCATAGGAGAACTGCAGGTTGCGGAATTCTATGTCGCCCTGAATCGTTTCCAGCGCCGGTTGTCCGTTGGAACCAAATTCCGGCGATACCTGTGCATCGGTTATGTCCGGCTCTTCGGTCATGACCTCGTTGATGCGCGCCATTGAGGCCGTCCCGCGCTGGAAGATGTTGATCACCCACCCTAGGGCAATCACTGGCCACGTGAGTTGCACCATGTAGGTGTTGAACGCGACGAAACCGCCGGGCGTCATATATCCACGCAGTACCTGGTTGCTGCCGATCCACAGCACGATGACGATCGCCAGTCCCAGCATGAACTCCAAGGTTGGCCACAGCATTCCCATGAGTCTGACGAGCTTAAGGCTGCGGGAAATGTACTCCTTGTTCTCCGTTTCGAACTGCCGGATCTCGGCCTCTTCCTGAGCGTAGGCCCGTATCACGCGTGCGCCCGAGAAGTTCTCCTGGGTCCGCGCAGAGATATCCGAGAACATGGCCTGTATACGCTCGAACCGCTCATGGATTCGGCGCCCGAAGTACTGCACCACCACACTGGCGATCGGCAGAGGCGCGAATGCGCACAGCGTCAGTTTGGGGCTGAGCCGGAACATGAAGATCAGCGCTCCGACGGTAAACACGATCGTGTTCGCCGAGTACATGATGGCCGGTCCCAGCAGCATGCGCACGGCATTCAGGTCGTTAGTCGCACGCGCCATGATGTCGCCGGTCCGGGTGCGCTGGTAAAACGAGTAAGAAAGCTTCTCCAGGTGGCGGAACAGGTCATTCCGGAGATCGAACTCGATGTCGCGCGAGATGCCGATCAGGATCCACCGCGTCAGGTACTGGAACACACCCTTAATCGCGGCAACCGCGATCAGTTCGAGTGAATACGTGATGAGTTTCTCGCGGGTCACTCCTCGCGTGAGATCGTCGACCGCGTGCTTGATCACCAGCGGGAACAAGATCCACACGCCGTTGTTGCAGAAGACAGACAGCGTTCCCCAGAAGTATCCCCAGCGATACTTCTTGAAGTACGGGAACAGGGGCCGGAGTGATTTCAGCATCGATATATGGATGTATTCAGTAGGACCTTGGATTTAGGTGATGTGAAGTCGGTGGATGCTGCGCCTGCCCTGCGACGGCGCCACTCGGAGCTACGGCTCAGTCGTTTAAGTGCAGCCTCACCTGGTCGTCGTCAGCAGTCTTCACTGGCTTCCGCGCGTACCAGGCCCGAAATATAAACACAAAGATGACGCCGATCGCCAACGCGCCTAAAAGGAAATACTCCAGCGCAGGAATCCAGAGAATGAACCCGACGACGATGACGATCGCAATGATAAGACTTGCTACGCCTTTCAGATTCATATCAGCCTCGACTATGCGGGGCCGCATCCTTCCCCCACGGAGTGCGAACCACTCCCGCGGCCTGCTTACGTCGGCACCTTCAAAATCATATACCCGCCCGCAAGTCCGAAGATCACGTCCGGCGACCACGCCGCCAGGAACGCCGGAAGCTGGTTCGCGTTGCCCAGATCCTCGAATAGTCCCGAAGACACCCAGTACACCACTGCGATTCCGACGGCCACCGCCACTCCGGTCAATGCCCCGCGCTTGGCCGTGGACAGCGCAAACGGAATGGCCAGTACCGCCATGACAAACGTGATCAGCGGGTAGGAGAACTTCTTCTGGAGTTGCACTTTCAGCCGCACCACGTCGAACCCGCTCTGCTGCAGTTCGGTTATGTACTGGCGCAGTTCCGAGTAGTTCATCTCCCAGTACTGCTTCACTTCTTTCAAGAAGTAGGCCGGAGGTTCGTTCACCTCAGCGAAAGTCGACACATCGAACGTGCGGAAATTCGTCACCGTCGATCCCTGGAAATCGCGTTCCCAGCCCTGTTCGAACACCCATTTGTCGAGTTCATCGCTCCAGTGCGCCCGGGTGGCATAGATTCGTTTCGTCAACTCGAACGTCTTCGGGTCGAACTCGAACACCGATATGCTTCCGAACCGGTTCTGGTAAGGGTCGAAGAGCTCGTAGTAGTACATCGTGTTGTTGCTGCCGAAAATCCATTTGCGGTCGGGGCGCAGATACGTCTGTGCGGGCTTCCCCTTGATCTGGTTTCGCAGCGCGTCTTGCCGCTTGTTGGCCTTCGGAAGATAAAACTGGTCGAACAGGAACAGTCCCACCGAGACGACGAGGGCGAAGATCAGAACCGGCACCACCACCCGGTAAATGCTGATCCCGGTAGCCTTCATCGCCGTGATCTCATTCGACTTCGACATCAATCCGAACGTAACCAGCACTGACAGCAGCACGCTCAGAGGTGTCAGGTTGTAGATCATGAACGGCGTCACGTTTACCAGGTACTCGCCCACCAGAAGCAGCGGGACCTTATTCCCAAGAATGTCCTTCAATAGCTCGAAGAACGTGAACACCAGCAACAGGACAACAAACGTTGCCAGGATCATGGCCAGGTACTGGATGAAGTCCTTGAGAATAAGATCATCGAGTATCAGCGGGAATTTCGTATGCAGGAACTTGCGTCGCGTATGTGCATTGCCGTTGCGAAAGCCCGGCGCGTGCTCCTCAACGCTCTTCTTCACCGATTGCCGCAGTGAGGCCCACATGCTCTTGACGGACGCGATCTCAATGGGCATGCGGTCCACGCGCCAAAGCAGCAGCACGCCACCAATAAAGAAAACGATATCGCCCAGCCACATGGCGGGGCCTACGGGCATGCGTCCCTGGCGTGCCATTGCCATGCCGGCCAGCATAGCGAAGTAATACAGGAACACGAGTCCGATGGTCAGCACGAACCCGGTGCTCTTGCCGCCTCTTTTGGACGACAGCCCCAGGGGTATCCCCACCAGCGCCAGCACGACGCAGGCGGTCGCGAACGCCAATCTGCGATGAAATTCCATCAGCAGCAACCGACGCTTAAACGCGTCGCTTTCACGATTGGCGGCCGCGAGCAATTCTGACGTCTTCATCTGGCTCGCGGGAGTGATGTCGCGCGTCTGCGGCTGATCGCTCGACGGCAGCGGAATGCTAATCACGGTCGACGCAAACGTGGACGCCTGGTACTGGTCAGGCTGCTTGACCACGGTTTCGTGCTGTTCGCCGTTCTTCAACTGCAATCGGAGCTTGTCGCCCGAATCGTTGACGACCACGCCATCGTGCGCCACGGTGATCTTCGGCGCCGACGGCGCTGTGATGTCAGCCAGGAACACGCCTTTCCAGAGTGCCGCTCCTTGCCCCGGGCTCACGTCCTGCACGTACAGCACGTAGTTTTTGAGGTCTTCGTAGAAGACCCTCGGCTGAACCTCAAACGACGCCTGCGACGCCTTGAGCTTATCCTGAAGTTGGTCGAGCGCCACGGCCGCACGGGGCGCCAGCACGGCATTGTTCAGCAGTGCGAGTCCCCACGCGGCTACCACCAGGATTGAGATGACCTTCACGAATGCCAGCGAGCCCATTCCCGAACTGCGCATTGCCGTGATTTCGCTGTCGGCAGCCAGCCGGCTCAGGCCGATCAATATGCCGACCAGTACCGCCATCGGAATGGTGAACGTGAGTGTCGCGGGCAGGGTGTAGGCAAAAATGCGGAGGACACTGGGCAGCGGCGCGCTCTGGCGCACAACCAGCTCCAGGATCCGTCCGATGTCGCGCATGAAGAAGATGAAGGTGAACACCACGGCGCCAATCGCCGCGTGCGACAGGACTTCCCGCAGAATGTAGCGCGTCAGTATCCGCATGTAACTCTAACGACCGAGTTTAGCACGCAGATCACTGCCAGGAATGGCTTTAACTCTCAGCTATGCGGCGCGCCTTCTCAGAATGTGTAGGAAGCGCCAACGAGCGGAACCAACCTGGCCCGAAGGCCGGCGTTGTTGAGCCTCCAGGTCAGGTTTCCAGTCAATACAAGGTGTCCAAACGGATTGACCTTCGCTCCCAACGATGCATTTGTAAGATTGATGGACCGTGACGTTATCGTCACCATGTCAACGGTCCCTGTGACCGGCACAACCAACTTCTCTGCATTGAACAGGCGATCACCCGTGAACTCGGCGGTGCCAGTCACTCTCTTGCCCAGACCCACTTCCGCTCCCACCGCGTAATTTAGCCGCCGTGGCAGTCTGCCTTCCTGACCTACCAACGGACTGCCGAGGATGGAAGTGCCGTTGAACTCGAAGCCAAGATTGAGGTGTGGAGCTAAATATACTTTTCCCAGCGATTTGCCGAACGATGCGGCAACGAACGGCTTGACGCCGTACGCGCCCGCTCCGAGGAAGTTCAGCGCGTCCCCCGTCGGGGTTCGCAAATCCACTCCCGCCGCAACTCCTCCGCGCTCGCGCTTCCACACGGTCCCTTTTACTCTGAACGTTATGTCGCCAACGCCACTCTGCTGTCTGCTCACCTCGGGAGCTAGGCCAAGGGTCGTCGCAAACGTGAGTGGATCAATTGAGGTCACCATCAACCCGTTCGCGGCGAATGTGACTGTTTTCACCGGAATGATGGCCGAAACTTCCACGCGGGAGGTCACTCCGTAGCCCAGGTAACTTGTGTATTGATCGACGGTTAGATCAGTGATCGAGGCTAGTGTCCCGGCGCCGAAGCTTTGTCTGAGCGGCCGCCCGTCGAAGCTGTCAAAGCCAAAGTGCTGATACGCAAAGCCGAGGAACACACGATTTCGCCCGATCGTGTCCGCCCTGTCGCTCAGAATCGGGCCCAGACTCTCACGCGATGGCACAACAACGCCCAACTGCGGGTCGAACGTAAACGCAATGCCAGACGCTGGTGACATCACCGGCAGAAATGACAACTCAATTCCGGCCAGCGAACTGAGGTTGGTCGCTACCTGATTCTGCCCCGGCAGAACAAGAAACCCAGGCAGCGCCACTGGCGGAAGTCCTACGCTTTGAAATTCCTGCAGGCCGAATGTCGGCAGAAAGCAGTACATGGTCTGAGGTTTCGCTTCGCAGAGTCGAAGTTGCTGTATCGTTACTTGCGAGGTCTTCTGGCCTGCAAGGCTGGTCGCAAGCAATGGCAGGAATAACGCAAGAAATAGTGTCGGTCGTGTGCGCATCGCTAGCCTCCCCTGATTAGCGACGTGTGAGGAGCGCCTCGCCCGCTCGGACACTCCGCAAAAGCTGCCTTCAGGCGCACGATGGCCTGCTGTGATGCGGGGCAGGTGAACGCAACAGAGAGCGTTGGAACAACATCGCTGGTTCGCGGTTGCACCCGTCCCTGCCAATTTTTTAACGTAGTCCGATCAGTAAACGTGTTTTGTTCGCCGTACCTTTTTGAACGGCAGCGACGCAGGGACTTTCCGGTACACGCGGCGGGTTGGAGGGCGGATTCCGAGTGGGCGCGCGTATCACGTTCGTGCGCCGTTCGCCGTTCTAATCTGACCAATCAATGCTAATTCCGTCATGCTCTTGCACTTAGGTGGACATTGTGCAGCAGTGGCCAATAGTTTTGCATCTCTAGATACTTATAGGGGCTCAGCGATAAAGCTATACTTGGAAGCTGCATGACTTCTGTTTCGGAATCTAAGACTGTCCTCCTCCTGAAGCCGAGAGGCTTTTGTGCCGGTGTGGTGCGCGCGATCGATATTGTTCGAATTGCCCTGGAGACATTTGGTCCTCCGATTTACGTGCGCAAGGAAATCGTCCACAACCGTTACGTGGTGGAAGAACTCGTGGCCAAAGGTGCGATCTTCGTCGACAGCGTCGACGAGGTTCCCGAAGGCGAACGGGTCATCTATTCTGCGCACGGCGTAGCACCCGAAGTCCGTGAATCCAGTGAACGCCGTCGTCTCCGGGTGATTGACGCAACTTGCCCGCTGGTCACGAAGGTGCACGTTGAGGCGGTTCGGTTTGCAAGGGACGGTTATTCACTGATCCTGATCGGGCACCAGGACCATGACGAAGTGGTTGGCACACTAGGCGAGGCGCCGGACGTGACACAGGTTGTTGGTTCGGCGAAGCAGGTTCACGAACTCGTTGTTCCCGATCCGGATCGTGTCGCCTACCTCACGCAGACAACGCTGAGCCTCGACGAGACGCGCGACATCATAGACGCATTGCGACGCAAGTTCCCCAATATCAAGGGACCCGCTGCGTCAGACATTTGTTACGCCACACAGAACCGCCAGACGGCAGTGAAGAATGCTGCGGCTGGCGCCGATCTGTTGCTGGTTGTCGGCTCAGAGAACAGCTCTAATTCCAATCGCCTTGTCGAAGTAGCGCGAAATCTGGCAACCAGGGCCTACCTCATCGAGAACTACAAGGCGATCAAGCAGGAATGGCTGGAAGGCGTCAGCACGGTCGCTCTCACGGCGGGCGCGTCGGCTCCGGAATGCCTGGTGGAAGAGGTGGTGAACTATCTTGCCGGCAAGGGATTCGGCAATGTTCGTGAGGTCGAGGTCATGCCGGAAAATGTTCGCTTCGGACTGCCCCCCGAGATTGTTGACGCAATTTCCGGAGTTCCGGTAGCGGCAGCCTCTGCCGACTCAGCCGCGGAGATCAGCTGATGGAAGAAAGTTCCGCGTCGTTCAAGACGCAGATTCGGTTCGGCAAGCTTGAGGACAATTCCAACCTCGTCGCGCGTTCCATAGCTGCTGCCCGCAAGTATCTTTTCTCAACGCAGCATGACGAAGGCTACTGGTGTGGCGAGCTCGAGGCAGACACCACTCTCGAAGCCGAATACATCATGATGCACACCCTTCTGGGGACCGGAGATCCGGTCAAAATTCAGAAGGCGTGTCGCTGGATGCTGGAGCACCAGAACGAGGATGGCGGCTGGCCGATCTACGCGGGCGGACCCTCCGAGATCAGCGCCACCGTTCTCACCTATTTCGCGCTGAAACTCGCCGGGTACAAAGTCGATCACCTTGCCGTAGTAAAGGCTCGCGAGTGTATCACCGCGCTCGGCGGTCCGACCAGGTGCAACACCTACACGAAGATCTATCTGTGCTTCTTCGGCCAGTACGAATGGTGGGCTGTTCCCGCCGTGCCGCCAGAGATCGTTCTCTTTCCAAACTGGTTCTGGTTCAACATTTACGAGATCTCTTCGTGGTCGCGGGCAATTTTCATCCCGCTCGCCATCGTTTATGCGCGCAAGCCTTATAAGAAGATCACGCCGGAGCAGGGTATTCAGGAGCTTTTCCCCGGCGGAGACATGCACAATGTGAACCTTCACCTCGCCTGGGACAAGCGGATCGTGAGCTGGCGCAATTTCTTCCTGATCGCCAACAAGATGACGCACATCCTCGAGCGCGTTCACATACGCCCGCTTCGCAGCATCGCTATCCGTGCCTCGAAAGAGTGGATGCTGGAGCGCCTCGAAATGAGCGACGGTCTCGGCGCCATATTCCCGGGCATTATGAACTCCATCATCGCGCTGCGCTGCCTGGGATACTCAGTTGACGATCCGGAGTTCATTCGGGCCATGGACGAGTTGGAAGCCCTCGGGATCGAGAAAGAAAACAGCTTCCGGATGCAGCCCTGCAAATCGCCTGTCTGGGACACTGTTTACGCCATATTCGCGCTGGGCGAATCAGGCGTCTCGCGCAAGGACCCGCGCATGATTTCCGCCGCCGACTGGGTGCTCAAGAAGCAGATCACACACAAAGGCGACTGGTCCGTGAAAGTGAAGAACACGCCGGCCGCCGGCTGGTATTTCGAGTTCAACAACGAGTTTTATCCCGACGTGGACGACACCGGCATGGTGAACCTCGCGCTGTCCCACGTCGAACATCCAAACGCGCGTTATCAGCACGACTCGGTCAAGCGTGCGATCGATTGGGGCTTTGCCAAGCAGTGCAAGAACGGCGGCTGGGCGGCCTTTGACAAAGACAACACACGCGTTGTCTTCAATTACATTCCGTTCGCCGACCACAACGCAATGCTTGATCCGCCGACAGCCGACATCACCGGGCGCATGCTCGAGATGTTGGCCGCGTACGGCTACACGCGCGAGAACCGTAACGTGAAGCGTGCGATTGAGTTTCTGAAGAAAGAGCAGGAACCCGACGGTTCCTGGTTCGGGCGATGGGGCTGCAATTACATTTACGGCACGATGCTGGTGCTTCGGGGTCTGGAAGCCATGGGAATGGATCCGCATGAGCCGATGGTCCAGCAGGCAGCGGAGTGGCTTCGCAGCATTCAGAATTCCGATGGTGGTTGGGGCGAGACCATGGGCTCCTACGACGACCCGACGCTCCGGGGACAAGGTCCCAGCACGGCTTCGCAAACGGCGTGGGCCATCATGGGACTGCTCGCGGCTGGCGACACGCGCAGCGATTCGGTAGCCCGTGGCATCGCGTATCTGCTCCAGACGCAGCGTCCGGATGGCTCATGGGTAGACGACTACTACACGGGAACGGGATTCCCGAAGGTCTTCTACCTCAAGTACCACATGTACGCGGAGTACTTTCCGCTGATCGCCCTGGCTACTTACGCTAAGGCATTTCAGCATGCAGATTCCGCTGTTCGCACGGAATCTAATACTGTGGGGTAGTCTTGTGTAGCGCCGGGTCTCTGACCCGGCGTTAGCCTGTCGGCGGTACAGGCTAGTCCCGAGTGCATAACGACAGCTTTTTGAAAGTGAGATCGAGACTGGGCTATGCGTTTTCCCTTTGTATTGACTACGGACCTCGCGAAATATGTGATCAAGAAGAAACTGGCGGGTGAGGAGAGATTCCCGCTGGTGATGATGCTTGAGCCCCTCCATGCCTGCAACCTAACCTGCACCGGTTGCGGTCGCATCCGTGAGTATGAGAGCACCATCCGCGAAGTCATTCCGGTTGAGAAATGCCTGGAGGCAGTGGAGGAGTGTGGCGCCCCCATGATCTCCATCTGTGGTGGCGAACCCCTGATCTACAAAGACATCGGAAGGCTTGTCTCGGAACTGCTTGCGCGCAAGAAGCACATCGTGCTGTGCACCAATGGCATGTTCATCCGCAAGCGCATCAATGAATTCACGCCTGACAAGCGGTTTGCCTTCAACGTCCACCTCGATGGCATGAAGCGCTCGCATGACCTGGCTGTCGAACGCGACGGTGTGTTCGATGCCGCCATCGACGGCATCAAGTGCGCCAAGGAACACGGCTTTCGGGTCACCAGCAACACGACAGTCTACGTGGAAACCGATATGAAGGAGATCGAGGCGCTTTATGAGTACCTCGACACCCTTGGGGTCGATGGCTATACGCTTTCCCCGGGTTACTCCTACAGCGCGGTCCAGACCAAGGAGATTTTTCTCGATCGCGCCATGATCCGCGACAAGTTCAGAGACATCAAGCGCCTGGCCAAGCGCTTCCCGCTGTACAACACTCCGATTTACACCGAATTCCTGGCCGGAGACAGGGAACTGATGTGCTCGGCGTGGGGGAACCCTACTTACAACGTGAAGGGCTGGCGTGGCCCTTGCTATCTTATGACTGATGCGCACCACGACACGTTCAAGGACCTGCTGCAGAAGACGCCGTGGGACAAGTACGGTTACGGCCGTGATCCCCGATGTGAGAATTGCCTGGTGCATTCCGGCTATGAGGCCAGCGCTGCGACGGCCAAGAACGCCCGTTTCGGCGATACGTGGAAAATGATCGCCCACACGCTGCTCGGATAGGCCGTGGGCTTTGGGCGTGGGCTTTCGGTTCCTCGGGGAGCACCATCGAGGTCGCCAGCATGGGAAGAGGAGTTCGATTCCGTGCAGCCGAGAGTTGAAGGCAGACAGTTTAAGGCAGAAGCTCAGAGCCAATAGCCCAGAGCCAAAAGCGACTTTCTTGAAAGCATTCGTAACAGGCGCGACAGGATTCGTCGGCAGCCATGTAG
>JAEZPW010000340.1 GCA_023441255.1 Acidobacteriota bacterium | reverse complement strand
TGGTTTTCAAGCGGCCAACGGCTGGCGAAGATTCCGTACCGAAGCATTGGCGCGTGCGGCTCCCAGCCCGCACTGACGAGGAAAGGCGCGATCCCACGTTCGATGGTCGCTACACGCCGGGTGGCTTCGGCGTCGCGGGGAGTGATGCCGTTCCAGATGCCCCAGATGTTTTCCCAACTCTCCCAGCCCACGCCGTTGAAGAAAGCGAACTGAAGATTATCCGTCTTGTCCTTTTTCCAGCGATCGGAGATGTTGACCATGTGCCGCGGCTCGAGCCACTTGTACTTGTCCACCAGCGGCACAAAGCCGTACTTGTATTGCCCCCACGTCATGACGTTCCATGCAAGTGCTTCGTCGGACGGACCGCCTTCCGGCTCGAAAACCAGTGGATGCCCACTCTTGTCGGCGGCGAGCGAGAACGCTAGCGGAACGCCGTCCTGCGTGTCGCCGTTGATGCCGTCGGCGCCGATCTCAGCCATGAGTTCTGCGATCGCCTCGGGCCAAGGCTTGCCAGGATCTCGCGTGCCCTGGTCCCACATCATCATCGGGAAGAGCACGCGAACGCCGCGACGGTGGAAGTCGGCGATCATCTGCTTCACCCCTGCAACGCCGCCGGGCATGCTGCGGATCAGGTCGTGCTGATTACGGTCGTCGATGCCCATGTTGGGATAGGTGGGCCATATGAGGACCGCGTCAATGCCGCCGTAGCGCTTCTCAAGATCATCGACATAGCGGTCAACCGTGTATTTGTGCGCGACCGGATCGTAGAAATAGCGATCCTCTACCATCATCTGCGGCTGGAAGAAGCTGGCCTGCGTCCACTTGAACGCCGGCAGGTCGTAGCGCGATCCATCGTAGCCGACGCGGATGCGTCGTTCGTTGCGCCAGTGCGTGAGGTCCTTGAGCCACGCCTTGTGATCATCGGCCGTGCATGGCTTCGACCCGCCCTCCCACGCTCCCTTCATCACCAGGCATTCGGGCGCGGGTATCTGCTGGCCTTCCGGCCGGTACCGGCTGTCCTGCGCAAGAGCGGCAAAAGTAACAAATATGAACGCGAGGACTGCGTGCAGGCTGATCTTCACTGTTCCTCCTAGTTACGGTTGAAGGAGTTCGCATTGCCGATGGATTCGCAAAGGGATTACGCTTGAAAACCCTGCTCAAGTCGCCTCAGTTCGCCTTTACCGGAGGGTAAATTTCCAGTTCCGAGATCGATGTGAAGTGCAATTCCGGATTCCTCCAGTGTGTCGTGCCTCCCGCATTGCCGATGATGCGAACTGCCTTGGTTTCCACGGCGTCGAAACTCAGCCAGTAGTCGGCAAAATTCGGCTTCTCGAACGGACCGTTGTCACCCGGCAGCGACGGGCTGATGGTCAGGTTCGAAACCGGCTTCCACTGGCTTGAATCGTCCTGGTATTCCACACCGAGGGCGGTAAACCAGCCGCTGTTCTCCTCGATGACGCCGGTGTTGAACAGCAAGAGTCCGATTTTCTGCGGGGCGCTCCAGCGATAGCCATAGAAGTCGGTCGTGTCCGGCTTGTCCTTGATGAGGCTGAAGAAACTCTGGCCTTCACCGTAGCGTCGGCCGTCGCGAATCACATCAACCGTGGCGGCGTACATAGGTTTGCCGACGACGAGCCAAAGAGTGTCGCGGAAAGCGGTGTCTGTCTGTTTTACGTTGGAAAGCACTTCGTCAGCGGTTGCCGCGAGATTCGGTCCGTGAACAATGATCGTTATTTCACGATGTGCTCTTTTGCCGTCTGACGTGACGGAGACGTTAATGCGGTAAACACCCGGTTTCATGGGCGTACCGGCGATGCGACCGGTAGCGCGATCGAGACTCATGCCGTCCGGCAGCATGCCGGAGGCGATCGCGAAGTTGGGATGGATTGCCGGACCTGACAATACGAGCCCGTAGTCGCCGTGCTTCCCAACCTCGAAATCCGGAGTGGGTCCCGCGACCAGTTCAACCGGCGGGATGTAGCGGGCGTTCGGATTGATAACGTAGTACTCGGTGCCGTTCTCGACTACTTTCTTTCCGCCGTTCGCGAGGATGATTTTCTCGCCCTGCTCGGCCATGCGACGTGCCATATCCTTCAGGCTGGCGTCGGGCATGTCGTATCGGCTGACGTTCTTGTACACATCGTTGAACGGCTCCTTCCAACCTGCTTCAGGGAACGGAAACAGCAGATCGTGCGGGAGTCCCTTCACACCAACGATGAGCCCGACCAGTCCGGACATGGTCGCCGCCTGGTTGTCGGCATCGAAGCCCATGGCACAGGCGAGGTCGAGCGTGTGCTGGAAATCGCCGTTGCCATAGAGCAGCGCCAGGATGCCGGCCGCACCGTTGAGATTGGCGTTCCAGATCGTCTTGGTGATCGGCGGCTCGTCGATGTAGTACATCTTCGCCATCTCGGCACGCGCCTGCTTCCAATCGTTCGGATATTTGCGGTGCAGCGCCTTCATCTGCTCGACGGTCTTCGCAAAGCGGCTTCCGGGCGGAAGAGCCGCCGTGCCGATGTCGATCAGCTTCTCAATATCGTTCTCGAAGAACGCTGCCGAATACATGGCGCCGTAGTGGATCGTTGGCTCAATCCCCCAGGAGTCGTCGGTCAAGCGCGCCGCCCATCCCGACTTGTCGGCCGCGTATCGCACCATGCCTGGCGCTGTAACGGCCCAGATCTCGTTGACCAGTTGTGGATCGATCTGGAACCAGTGAGGATTGTAGCGGCTCATTCCGGTCACCGGGGGCGTCCATCCGTGGTGCATGGCGGCCAGCGCCGCACGGTTGGCAAGCCAAACGCGATCTCGCATGTGGTGCTTCCAGAGTCCGGCGAGTTGATCTCCGCTTGGCTCAGGCCCGAACTTCTCCATCGCCGTCAAATAGAGATACTCGACGTCGGTATCATCGTCGGAGAAAACGCCGTTGGTCTCACGCAGCCGATTCATGTTGCCGCTGTAGCCGTAAGGGAACGTTTCTGGCCCCGGCTCTTCGATGTGCCGGTTCTCGTGCGGCAGGCCGTAGATATTGCCGATGCACTGCCCCAGCCAGGACGCATAGACCTTCTCGCGATATTCGGCGACCGGGATCTTCAGCGTACGTTTCCCCGACGCTGGCGGTTCTTTTGCTGCCGCGAGCGACACGAACAGCAACCCACAACCCACGATCAACAGCCAACGCTCAGAACGCATGCATCACCTCAAAAGTATCAATCAATGCTGGCGGCGCGAAACTCGCGCCTGTCACTCACCAGCGCCAAGAACATCTCCGCCGCGTGCCACGTGTGCGGCGCGGACATTTTCGCCGACACATAATCGGCAGAAATGGAGGACATTCTCTCGTAATTTGCCTGGCTCGCATCGGTCTCCCAGGTCAGCGGATAGTCGCCGGCGGCAACCGGCCCCGGGTGCCCGCCGCTCATATGATCGCGTGCCCACGCCAAGTACGGATACTTCGCAGCCGTGTCGCCTGAAAACTCCGGTCCGATCTGGCCGTCACGGAAATCCCACCAGAACAGCGAAGCGTACGAATCCTCCGCTTTGGGAACGACCCACTTGTCATCCGGCAACCCCAGCGACTTCAGGCCAAATTTCAACCACTTCGTCTGGTATACGGGGTGTTCGGCGAAATCAGTTTTTCCAACGATGTGAGTGCCCGTTCGAAACCGCTCCGCTTCAGCGATGGCACGCTGTACCAGCGGATGATCGCGGTTGGAGACGCACGAGATCAGGTACAAGACTTCGCCGAGATTGTCTGCTTCACTGATTCCCGCGTTGTTGCGATCGTAAGCATCACGCAACGTCATGACCCATTCGCGGATCAGTCCGATGTTGCCGGTGCGGCGGAGAACCATTGCGACCATGGCGCCGTCGCGGTACCACGGTTTCGCATAGACCAGGAAGTTCGGCACAGGTTTGCCATTGGTGATATTGACCAAAATCTCCTGATGCAGCACGCGCAACACGCTGGGGTAAGGTTCACCTTTGAATTCGGGCAGTAGGACGTTTCCGGTCGCAAGCGTAATTCGCTTGCCGTTCTCGTCGATGAATAGCCCCGCTTCGTTCTCGAAGATGTGGGCCGTGCCCGACGTAGTCGTGAGCCAAACCGCATAAGATGGCGGAACAATAGTTTCCTGCTTCACGCTCCACTTTCGCACCACGCGCCCGGATGGCCACTCTATGAGCTCTCCGCCGCGATAGATGAACTTGGGTCGCGGCCCCATACCGAAGAGGAAGAACGCTGGGCCGGGCAGTTTTACTGAAGACCGTTCACCTCTCAGCCTTGCGAGTTCCGCACGATATGCTGCGAGCACTCTTTCATCTCGCCTGAAACCTGCGTCATCGCTCGCCAGCAATGTCCCGCAAATAATGAACGTCGAAACGCACAGGCACGCAAGTGGACGCGACCATCTCAATAGACCCGCCATATTCGTCATAAGTTCGGTGTCGCACTGCCAACTGCAGAGACGCGGATAGCGATCGCTCGACAGATTGGCGAAAAATCCGGCCCCGATTGGCTCGGGGCCGGTATGCGGAGGCAGCTTCACTTACTTTTGATAGACGATTAGCTGAGATACCGGAACCCAAGCACCTTTCGAGCCTTCGAACCGCTGCCCTTTTACTACGAGCTTCACCGTGTGCTCGCCGGGCGCCAGGTCGAACTTGCCCCAGAAGCCCTCGGTGCGCACGCCTTCGTCGTAGTACGCGTCAAAGGTTCCCATCGACTTGCCGTCCAGCGAGATCTCCATCAGGCCGCCTTCGGGCACGATCTGGCCGTAGAGGATGGCTCCCGTCCCCTTGAACTTCACCGTGGCTTCGGCTCCCTGCTCATCAGAACGGTTGAGTTCGCCCTTTTCGTCTTTTTGCCAGTCGCCCTTGAAGCTCCAGCGCGGATCCCTGAAAGCAATGCGTTCAACCGGAAGGCCGGGATTGAACTGTTCCAGCTCTAACCGTGACGGCTTCTCGGCCGGAATGACCAGCGCATCGGATTCCACCTTGCCGCCTTCCAGGCTGATCACCTTCTTGGCGCGCTCAATGGTGCTCTCCACCGAGCTGTTGAAAGAGTAGTTGGTGTACGAGAACTTCTTGTCTGCCATCGCGGGCAGCGGAGCAGTCCACTTCGCCGGAATGGCCTTGTAGCCGATCATGGTGCCGAGAATGCCCGCTGCCGACGCAGGATTGCAGTCGCTGTCCTGCCCGCCGCGCATGGCCACTTCCATGGTCTTCTCGAAGTCCTTGTTGCCATAGAGCAGGCCCATGGCGACATACGCGCCGTTCAATGCCGCGTCAATGTTGAACGGAGTCAGTGCGCCATCGGGACATGCGTCATCGCGGTCCCATTTGTCTTCGAGCAGTTGCCAGGTCCTTTTCCAGTCGCTCGGGTTCTCCTTCGACCAGCGCAGCACATCATTGATGACTTTCGCGTATGTGCTACCGGCCGGAATCGCCGCAACGCCGGCCTCGACCACTTTTCGCGGATCACTTTCAAAGTAAGCGGCCGAATACATGGCGGCGATGAAAACGCCGCCATAAAGACCGTCACCGTAGTTCATCACGCGACCTACACGCTCGGCGTACCGCTGTGCCGCTTTCGGCATGCCAGGCGTCATCAGCCCGATGAAGTCGGCCTCGATTTGGAAGTCGATGTCATTGGGATGCAGGTTGTATTTCGGATTGCCCGACATCGAGCCCTTCACGCCCCGCTGCAACGCTCGTCGCGCAGCCATGTTCGCGTGCCACAGATGATACTTGGAGTTCTTGAACGCCTCACCGTAGTCGTCAGAAGTGGCGTCGAGGCCCTTCGTGTCCATGACGTCAGAGAAAGTCATTTCAACGTACAGATCGTCCTGATCGAGTGCGCCTTCGAGTTCTTCGGGCTTCCACTCGCGAGGCTTGTCGTTGATCTTCTGCATGAAACGGAATTCGGTTGGTGCGCCGTAAGTGACGCCGACGATCTGACCAGCCCAGCCGCCGCGCACCTTGTCCTCGAATTCGGCGCGCGAGATCTTGTGG
>JAEZPW010000312.1 GCA_023441255.1 Acidobacteriota bacterium | reverse complement strand
TGGATGGAACATGCGCTTACTGCCGGGCAGGGGATGAAAACCTGTGCGAGAACGCGCGCTTTACCGGACTGGATGCGAATGGAGGGTACGCGGAATACGCCGTCGTGGGTGAGACGTTCTGTTATCCGCTGCCGGCACGGTTCGATGATGTTCATGCGGCACCGCTGCTGTGTGCGGGCATCGTGGGATATCGGTCGTTCAAGATCAGCGGCGCGAAGCGGGGAGACAGGGTCGGACTGTACGGGTTCGGCGCGTCGGCGCATATCGTGCTGCAAGTGGCGGTTCATCTTGGGTGCGAGGTGTACGTCTTCACGCGGGCCCAGGGGCATCGGGAACTGGCGCGGAAACTCGGCGCCGCATGGTGCGGAGATGCGAAGGATACGCCGCCGGAGCCGCTGGATAGATCGATCATATTCGCGCCGGCAGGGCGGATCGTGCCGGAGGCGCTGCGGGTGACGCGTCGCGGAGGGACCGTGGCGTGCGCAGGCGTGACGATGACGAACATTCCGGAGATGGATTACAAGTTGCTGTATCAGGAGCGCGTGCTGAGGAGCGTGGCGAACGCGACGCGTCGCGATGCGCAGGAATTTCTGGAGATCGCCGCAGAGGTTCCGGTGACGACCGAAGTGCAGGTGTTTGCGCTGGAGCAGGCGAACGAGGCACTGGCGGCGGTCAAGCACAGCCGGGTGGAAGGTGCTGCGGTGCTGAGGGTGAGTGGGTAGGCGGGAGCAGTGGAGTATTAGCCTTTAGCTGTTAGCCATTAGCTCTTAGTGTCAGTGGTGCTGGCAGTTAGATCACGCGTGAGAACGGTGCTGGCAGTTGGATTGCGCGTAACAACCAATCGGAACGGAATCGGCAACTAAGAACAGCAGCGGCTTGGGAAGAGGCGAGTATGCAGAAGTTTGTTCGATCCAGCTTAGTCTGGCTGGCGTTCTTTTCAGTGCTCAGTTTCGGTTGCCTGCTGATGCAGGCGCAGGAATCGAGCAGGGGCAACGACAGCGGAACGGCGGTGCGGGAGGCAGATATCGCCTTCGCACAGGCGACAAAGCAGAGCGGTCTTGAAGGCTGGATGTCATTCTTCGCCGATGACGCCTATCTCGGGACGAACCCGAGTATCCGAGGGAAGCTGGAACTGCGGCGCTTCTACCAGAACCTCTTCTCGCGTCGGGACCTGAAGTTCGAGTGGATGCCGGAACAGGCGCAGATATTTAAGTCCGGCATATTGGGCTATACGAGCGGGCGCTACACGATGAGCTTCACCAACTTCCAGGGGAGCACGGTGTCCCAGAGCGGAAGCTATGTGACGATCTGGCAGAAGCAGCCGGACGGAAGCTGGAAGGTGCTGAGCGACTTCGGCAGCCAGGACAAGCCGCAAGCGGTAAACGCCGAGGTGTCAAAACCGAAGGAGAAGGAGTAGGCGAGTGGCACGGTGTCGTGAGCGATTGGCGTCGCCGCCGGCTTGTTCGGGGAGTGAGTTTTGCGTTGCATGAGCCGCTGCGTGGGGTGCAAGGGGTTCTCTTTCCTGGATTATGTCGTAACCCTCTCTATACTTGGTCCATGTGTTGCCCGCTCCGGGGCGATTCGTGGTGCAGGCGAAATGCATAGATTCTTCGCTCCGCTCAGGATCACTTCCTGGGGCGGAAAGGTGTGTCAGCAGGAGTAGCGCAGCATGATTACCAGCCGTTTCTTCCGTGTGGTCTTCTCTTTAGTGCTCGCGTTGAGCGTTGGGCTCACGTGCTTTGGTCAGACGCAGAAAGAGCGGAAAGGAAAGGTTCAGAAGCAGGAAGCGCCTGTGCAGGGACAACCGCAGGTACAGGCGAACCAGACGCCGGGACCCACTCCGGGGCAGTTTGAGAACGCGCTGTTCAGCGGGATGAAGTGGCGCGAGGTAGGGCCTTTTCGCGGTGGGCGGGTGCTGGCAGTAACGGGGATTCCGAGTGACCCGCACACGTACTATTTCGGCGCAGTCGCCGGAGGCGTGTGGAGGTCCGTGGATGGCGGGCAGATGTGGACGCCGCTGTTCGATAAGCAGCGCGTGTCGTCGGTCGGCGCCATCGCGGTGGCCGATTCGAATCCGAACGTGATCTACGTCGGAACGGGCGAGGCCTGCATCCGGGGAAACATCTCTTTCGGCGATGGCGTGTACAAGTCCATGGATGCGGGGAAGAACTGGACCAACCTCGGCCTGAAGGATTCGCGCCACATCGGGGCCGTGATCGTTGATCCGAAGAACGCGGACCGGGTGTTTGTGGCTGCGTTCGGGCACGCTTACGGGCCGAGTCCGGAGCGTGGCATATATCGCACAACCGACGGCGGCAAGAACTGGGAGCGTGTGCTCTATGTTGACGACAAGACCGGCGGCATAGACGTGGTGTTCGACCCGCATAATTCCAACGTGCTGTTTGCCGCGATGTGGCAGGCGCAGCGTACGCCGTGGTCGCTGTCAAGCGGTGGACCGGGCAGCGGGCTGTATCGCTCAGTGGACGGGGGTAGCACCTGGCACAAACTCACGGGGAACGGATTGCCCGACGGAATTCTCGGGCGCATCGGCGTAAGCGTGAGCGGCGCTGACCCGAACCGAGTGTACGCACTGATCGAGGCAAAGAAGTCGGGGCTATATCGTTCGGAGGATGGTGGCGACCATTGGGAACTGGTCAATGGCGATCAGCGGTTTACCCAGCGCGCGTGGTACTTCACGCACGTATTCGCAGATCCGCAGAACGTGAACTCGGTCTATGTTTTGAACACGGGCATGTTCCGGTCGACGGACGGAGGCAAAACGTTCGCGCTGCTTCCGGCGCCGCACGGCGACCACCATGGCCTGTGGATCGATCCGAAGAACCCGGAGCGCATGATCAACGGGAACGATGGTGGTGCGACGGTCAGCGTTGATGGGGGGAAGACCTGGACCTCGCAGCTGAATCAGCCGACTGCGCAGTTTTACCACGTTTCAACGGATTACAACCGCTTCCCGTATCACGTGTATGGCGCGCAGCAGGACAACACGACTATTGGGATTGCCAGCTATGACGATGACGGGGTGATTAGCCAGAAAGACTGGCACGACGTGGGCGGCGGAGAAAGCGGCTATATTGCCGTCGACCCGCAGGACTACAACATCGTCTACGCAGGCGGCAATGCCGGCATGATGACTCGGTGGAACGCGAACGACAAACAGGCGCAGGACGTTTCACCCTGGCCAATCGACTACTCCGGACATGGCGCAGAGGACATGAAGTACCGGCTGCAATGGACGGAACCGATCGTGATGCCGGCGAATGATGCGAGCGTGATATATACGGCCGGGAACGTGGTGTTCCGCAGCACGGACAAGGGAACGTCGTGGAACGTCATCAGCCCCGACCTGACGCGTAACGACAAGACGAAGCAGGCGGCGTCGGGCGGACCGATCACGAAGGACAACACCAGCGTGGAATATTACGACACGATTTTCACGCTGGCGGTTTCGCCGAAGGACAAGAACGTGATCTGGGTTGGATCGGATGATGGGCTGGTCTGGATCACGCGCGACGGCGGGGCGCACTGGGACAACGTCACGCCGAAAAGCGCGTGGCCCGAGTGGAGCCTGGTGAGCCTGATCGACGCTTCGCCGCACGATCCAGCCACTGCTTACGCGGCAATCGACACGCACAAGCTCGACATCTCCCATCCGTTCCTGTTCGCGACGCACGACTACGGTAAAACTTGGAATCGCATTAACAGCGGCATTCCCGACTACACGTACACACACGCGGTGCGTGAAGATCCGGTTCGCAAGGGGTTGCTGTTCGCCGGAACGGAGAACGGTATCTACGTATCGTTCAATGACGGTGCGCAGTGGCAGCCGATTCAATTGAACCTGCCGCAGACGCCGATCCATGACCTGACGGTAAAAGACAACGATCTCATTGCGGCGACGCACGGCCGTTCGTTCTGGGTACTGGACGACATCGCGCCGTTGCGCGAGATCGACCAGGAGCGGTCGAAGGCCGAGGTGGTGTTTTATAAGCCCAGCCCGGGTTTACGGCTGCACGCTCCGGGAGAGGTGAACCGGCGCCAACCTGTGGGTGAAAATCCGCCGGTCGGGGCGGTCCTTTATTACTACTTCAAGGAGAAACCGAAGGGCGAGGTGACGCTCGATATCCTCGACGCGCAGAACCAACCGGTGCGTCATTATTCGAGCGTCAAAAAAGAAGAGGAGCCAGGAGCTGCAAGCGAATGGCCGGATCAGTACACACCGCCGGAAGTTATTCCGGCCGCCGTGGGATTGAACCGGTTCCAATGGGACGTGCGATATGAACCTCCGGTGAAGGTGCCGGGAGCGTTTTATCCGGGCAACGGCCCGCAGGGTTCGTATGCGCTGCCGGGTAATTACACGGCAAAGCTGACGGCGAACGGCAAGAGCTACACGGTTCCGCTCGAGATTCGGATGGACCCGCGCGTTAAGGTGTCGCCGGAAGATCTGCGAAAGCAGTTCGAGTTGTCGCAGCGCGTGAGCGCCGACATACAGAAACTGCACGTGGCAGTGAACCAGATACGGCAGGTCCGCGCGCAGATGAACTCGCTGGAAAAGAGGTTCGGCAGCGACTCGCAAGTGAAGCCGCTGCTGCTGACCGCGCACGAACTGGACAAGAAAATGACACCGATCGAGGCGGCGTTGATCCAGTACAGGATGAAGAGTTCGGAAGGAAACCTGAACTGGCCCAACATGCTTAACGAGATGTATGACTGGCTGAGTTACTCGATCAGCAACGCCGACGCGGCACCCACGGCGCAGCAGGTAGCCGTCGCCGAACAACTGGAATCGCAGTTGAATGAGCAACTGGCGAAGTGGCAGCAGATCGTGAACACGGATGTCGCGTCGCTCAACAACTCGATCCGGACGCAGAACGTGCCGGCCATCTACGTCGGTGCAGGACAGGCGACAACGGAGGAGGCAAAGCCGGGAGGCGCGGAGGAAAAGTAAGTCAACAGCAGAGCGTCGAGG
>JAEZPW010000177.1 GCA_023441255.1 Acidobacteriota bacterium | reverse complement strand
GTGGCGAGCCCCACCTTCTCGCGCAGTTGCGCGACCAGCAACAACGACGCCAGCTGCCGAAGATACGCCTTGACGGGCTTGAGTCCGACCAGTTCGCTGTCGAGCTCAGCCAGGATGTTCTCAAGGCTGGATTCCCGGTGAGCCGCGCCGATATCGACCATCGCACCGTCAACCTCGGCCGAGTTCGTTTCGATCGCAACAATTGTTTCCTGCATTTGCATACCGCTCACGCGAAATCGTGTCCTTAGTTACTGCCGCTGTTGAAGCGTGGCCTTATGCCGGATCGTGTACTGAATGCGCCGGTCGGGCCCCTCGTTGCGCTCCAATTCGAAGCCTGATTCCTGCTGTGGCCGGTTCACGATGAAGCTGAGCATCGTCGTTTGCCGGCCCTTGCTGCTGTCAAAGCCGTTCACCTTGATGTAGTCGTCCGGAAATGCGCGGCGGCATTCGGCGACCTTCGCCATGATCTCCTCCGGATCTTTCGAATCGAACATGGGCATCCCCCACATCTCCCAATACGTGTTGCGCGGGTGTGGATCGCTCGTGTACTCGATGGAAACGGCCCAGTTGTTGGCGACGCAATAGCGCACTTGAGCGCTGATTTCTTCATCGGTGAGTTCCGGCAAGTAAGAGAAAGTTCCTTGCGTGATGCGCATGTTGTCTCCACTCGGTAAACATTCATCGTGGTCGGCAGGTTGTTACCCCGCTGTGGCAGTCGCGACTGCATCCGGTACATCGGTCGATTGAAACTCGAAGGTCACATCACGCCAGACGTCGAGTGCTTTGCGCAACTCCGGCGACCAGCGGGCCGCTTTCTCGAGAATCTCCGGGCCTTCGTAGAGGAAATCGCGCCCTTCATTGCGTGCCTGGATCATGGCTTCCACCGCGACACGGTTCGCCGTGGCGCCTTGCGCGATTCCGTCGGGATGTCCGATCGTCCCGCCGCCGAATTGCAGCACGACGTCTTCGCCGAGGTAGTGCAGCAACTGGTGCATCTGGCCTGCGTGGATTCCGCCGGACGCGACCGGCATCACCGCCGGCAGGGAAGCCCAATCCTGCTCGAAGAACAGGCCCTGCGTAGGGTCAGCCTCGAGCTTGTTTTGTCGAAGAGTGTTGTAGTAGCCGCGTACCGCATTGGGATCGCCTTCCAGTTTGCCGACTACCGTTCCGGCGTGTATGTGGTCAACGCCCGCCAACCGCATCCATTTTGAGATCACGCGGAAGTTCACGCCGTGAGTCTTTTGTCGCGTGTAGGTGCCGTGACCGGCGCGATGAAGGTGCAGGATCAGGCCGTTCTTTCGCGCCCACTTCGCCATCGATTGGATTGCCGTGTACCCGATCGTGAGATCGATCATCACAATGACGCTGCCCAATTCCTTGGCGAAGTCGGCGCGCTCGTACATTTCCTCCATTGTCCCGGCGGTCACGTTCATGTAATGACCCTTCACTTCGCCGGTCATTGCCATGGCGCGAGTTACGCCTTCCATGCAGAAAAGGAAACGGTCGCGCCAGCGCATAAAAGGCTGGCTGTTGATGTTCTCGTCGTCTTTGGTGAAGTCGAGCCCGCCGCGCAGCGCCTCGTAAACAACGCGACCGTAGTTGCGCGCGGAGAGGCCGAGTTTCGGCTTCACGGTCGCGCCAAGTAGTGGGCGTCCAAACTTGTTCAGGTATTCGCGTTCCATCACGATGCCGTGGGCTGGTCCCTGGAACGTCTTGGCGTAGTGGGGAGGTATGCGCATGTCCTCAAGCCGAAGTGACTTCAACGCCTTGAAGCCGAACACATTTCCGATGATCGAAGACGTCAGGTTCGCTATTGAACCTTCCTCGAACAAGTCCAAGTCGTAAGCGATGTAAGCGATGTACTGGTCGGTCCCGGGTACGGGATCAACGCGATAACACTTTGCCTGGTAGTTCTCGTACGGAGTTAGACGGTCGGTCCAAACCACAGTCCATGTCGCCGTCGAGGACTCGCCCGCAACCGCTGCCGCGGCCTCGATTGGCTCGACGCCCTCCTGCGGCACAAGTCGAAATGCGCACAAGATGTCAGTGTCCTTGGGGTCATAGTTCGTGTTGTAGTACCCCATCTCTGCGTACGGGGTCACGCCAGCGGCCCAACGGCTCTTCTTGTGCGTGGTTTGCATCGTTGTTGCCATGCCTGCTCCTCAGCTATTTCTCGTCGCGCTTGCGCGTTCGCTTCTGACAAAGCAACGGCAGTGCCAACTTGTGAGCGGGCAGCAAGTGCTTGCGAGTGAGGCGATTATCAGAGCGACGTCTGGCTTCGCATGCAGGTGAGGTGAGACAGCAATGTCGCGCTCTCGGGCTAGGTTGTGTTGCGAGTCTCTCTATCAGTTAGTGATTTCGTACAGTTTACGGGAACATCGTGTGTGAGACAGTGGTGTCGCATGTGAAGTGACATGGATGACTCACTGCTCTGATCGCATGGAGTGCGCGGAAAGGTGGTACTTGGCAAGGAGGCGGTGGAAGGTCCGCCGGGGAATATTCGCCATCCGGGCAGCTCGCGACACGTTGCCGTCCGCCTGCAGAAGATATTCCGCGATCGCCTGGCGCTCGAAGCGTTCGATCGCCTGTGACTTACCGGGCCTGAAGCCGAGTTTGGGTTTTGCGGAACTCGTCTCCTGAACGTGAAGGGGGAGATGTTCGCGTTCGATCGTTTGAGAACTTGTCAGCACGACCGCGCGCTCGATGATGTTCTCCAACTCCCGCAGATTGCCGGGCCATGAATAACTTCGAAGGAGTGTCATCGCTTCCGGCGATACGGAATCCACTCTCTTGTTCACTTTTGCACGTGCGCGTTGCAGGAAGTACTCTGCAAGAAAAGCGACGTCCTCCATCCGCTCGCGCAATGGTGGCAGGGTTATCGTGAACGTGTTAATGCGGTAATAGAGGTCTTCCCGGAACGCGCCCTCCCGGATTGCCTTCTCCAGGTCACGATTCGTCGCGGCAATGATGCGAACGGAAACAGAGCGCGTCTGCACATCACCGACTGCGCGTATTTCTCCTGTCTGCAGAGTACGCAGGAGTTTAGCCTGGGTTTCCAGCGACATGTCGCCTATCTCGTCGAGGAACATCGTTCCGCCGTGAGCTCTCTCGAAGAGGCCTTTGCGGTCGGCGTGCGCGCCGGTGAAGGCCCCGCGCTTGTATCCAAAGAGTTCGCTTTCAAGCAAAGCGGGGGAGAGTGCGGTGCAGTTGAGCGTCACGAGAGGCTGATTCTTCAGCGCACTTTGCCGGTGGATGGCGCGCGCGACAAGTTCCTTGCCAGTACCGCTCTCACCGCGAATCAGGACACTGGTCCGTGTGGGCGCGACTTTGCCTATCAGCTCAGAGATCTCCTTCATCTTCGGATTGTTGCCGATGATGAATTCACCTTCTGAGCGGGCATCAAGTTCTCTCAGCGCCAGTTCATATTTGCGCCCGAGTGCTTCGGTTTGCTTGCGCGCTTCCAGCAGGGTCCAGATGAAACGGGCGGAGTTCGCTCCAATGATTTCGGCTGTTTCCGGCTTAAGCTTTTCGAGATCACGCGCGACGGCGGGATCACCGGTGACGTCGATGATCAGGTCGGGGAGATCCTTTGCAAGGACCTTCGCATACGTGGTGGCCACACGAAGTCCAAGTTCGCGCGCGTAGTTCAATCCCATAGCACGTTCGTTTTTGTCCACCACGGCGATGATCTTGACGGTTGGATCTTTGTGGAACAGTTCGACGAGGGCTCTACCCCCGCGGCCGGCTCCGATTAGGACGATTCTTGTCATGGTTGTTACCGGGTCCATGTGCTCACATCGTGAGATGTGCGGCAATTCACTTTAGTTCCCAACATCGCCCACTTAGTCGAAACATAGTAGCGCGATGAGGCGATCCCTCCGAGTATGACGGTCATCTCAGCTGGGCTCAGATCAGGGCGGCACGCCGGAATTCGCGGAACTCCCAAGGCTTTTACGGCCATCCAGTTGATCGTGGAAACAATCAAGTCAAGGTCGGAGCAAAGATGGGCCCTATTGCACCGCTGACCGGATCCGAGAGCACGTCATGATTGATGATCTGCGACGCCGTCCTGCCGCCGAGGTCTTCGAGGATCATCTGCGCCTGGCTGGCGAGCACCGGTTTGAGGAAGACATCGAGCGCAACGTTTCGCCGGATGTTGTCATTCTCGAACGTCGTGGCATTTTCCGAGGCCGTGAAGGCGCGCGGGAGCTTGCGCGGCTGCTGGAACAGGAGTTGCCGAAAGCACCTTACTTGTACACAAATCGCCTGATAGAAGGACGCGTGGCGTTCCTGGAGTGGACGTCCGAAGCTGAGCATGCGCGTGTGCGCGACGGTGCCGACTCGTTCGTCATCGAAAATGGCTGGATCGTGGCCCAGACCATCCACTACACGGTGGAAGCGAAGTAGCCGTCCGGGCGGAAGTGGAAATCAAAGTTACGGCTCATGTCCATGTTGCTTCCAGGACAGAACCGCACGGGCTTCCTAGAGCTGCAAGTCGGAGGTAATCATGCCGGGAATCGAAGGATTGCATCACGTGACGGCCATCGCCGGCGAGCCGCAACAAAACATCAATTTTTACACAGGCGTTCTCGGCATGCGCCTTGTCAAGTTGACGGTGAACTTTGATGATCCGACGACCTATCACCTTTACTATGGAGACGGTCAGGGACACCCAGGCACGATCCTGACTTTTTTCCCCTGGCCGGGCGCACCGCGCGGACGTATAGGCACGGGGCAATTGACGACCACATCATTTGCCCTGCCCGAAAAATCCCTGCCGTACTGGCGGGAGCGGCTCCGCACGCGCGACATCGAATTCGAAGAGGCACAGTCGGATTTCGGTGACTATCTACTTTCTCTTAGAGATCCGGACGGCCTTCAGCTGGAGCTCGTGGCTACCTCGAAAGCAGAGCCCGATCACGTTTGGGAACACGGCCCTGTGCCGACTGAATATGCAATTCGGGGTTTTCACCACGTTACGCTTTCGGAAAATGGGTATCAACGCACCGCGTCTCTGCTGACCGAGGCGCTTGGCTTTCATCAAATCGACAATCACGGAAATCGCTTCCGTTACGCCGTTGCCAACGCCGCCCCTAGTAGCATCGTCGATGTGGTTTGCGTGCCGGAAGGACGGCCGGGAAGGGTTGCCGTTGGAACCGTTCATCACGTGGCGTGGAGAACAGCAACGGATGCCCAGCAGTTGCAATGGCACGATACTCTCGTCGAACGCGATTACGACGTAACCCCGGTCCTTGATCGTCAGTATTTCCGTTCGATTTACTTCCGAGAGCCGGGTGGGGTGCTGTTCGAGATCGCGACTGATCCTCCGGGCTTTGCGACAGATGAAACCGTGGAGCGCCTTGGATCCTCTTTGAAGTTGCCGCCGTGGCTTGAGCAGGTACGTGCGGATCTGGAGCGATTGCTGCCGCCAATCAAGCTGCCGAGGATCGGCGGAGGAACAGTCGATGAAGCCGCCTGATGATCTCGGTTTCATTCACGTCTTTGTCCCTGGCGACACGCCTTCGCCGGACGCCGTGACACTCTTGCTCCTTCACGGTACCGGCGGCGACGAACGCGATCTCATACCCGTGGGCAAGCAGCTCTGGCCCGGCGCTGCGCTTCTCGGTGTGCGCGGCCAGGTACTGGAAAACGGAATGCCCCGGTTTTTCCGCAGGCTTGCGGAAGGCGTTTTTGACGTAGAGGACCTCAAATCGCGGACGGAAGAGTTAGCGCACTTCATCGATGCCGCTGCTGAGCAATATGGGTTCAGTAAGCGGCGTCTTGTGCTGGTGGGCTATTCGAATGGAGCGAATATTGCCTCAAGTCTGATGCTGCTTCATCCGCACTACGAAACTGCAGCCATCCTCTTTCGTCCCATGGTCCCGTTCCAGCCTGCTATTCTGCGTGATTACAGCAGACTTGCTGTATTTATTTCTGCCGGCACCGCAGACCCGATTGTCTCGCCTGATGCTCCTGAACAACTCGCGGCCATTTTTGAAAGTGGTGGAGCAGATGTGTCTCTGTTCTGGCATGAGGGTGGCCACGAACTCGGCGCCGATGACTTGATAGCAGCGAAGAGGTGGCTCTCTGATTTAGCGGCCAAACGGCGAGCTGCGTAGGTCACGGAAACTGGTGCGACATCCGCAAAACTCAAGCAGCAAGGTGCTCACTTATGCGGGCGCCGCCGGCTGGAGAAAAATGGTATTTGGGGCGTGTGCGGCGGGAGAGGTACAAGGGGTTTCCCGCTCGACGGTTGTCTTGCGCTCGCAGCTTCGTCTGGAGAGACTCCGGCGAACTCCATAATGTCGGCTGCAACGATCTGCGCTGCCAGACGTGCAGGAGCGAGCGCCGGTGTGGAGAGAGTGCCGCTGCCGGCAAGCCAGCGAGCGATGTCGAGCGCGCGGTCAGCCGCACCTTGGCGCGTTTGATGGTCGCCGAGGTTCTTCGCTAGATCGCCGACCACGCAAGAGAGTTCGCGGACGGTCGGCGCGAGCGATCGGCGCTCAGGCGGCTTTACGGCAATGGCCGTACGCGCGAGCATCAGACAGCTGCCGCCGAGAAGATCGAGGTAGTCGGCGCTCTCCTTTTCACGCACGACCGGCGTCATCTGTGACCGCCAGACGAGTGAATGACGGGCTACGCTGCTGCTGGCACGTCTCAGGCGAGTCAGTTCAACCAAGCGGTCGCGCAAATCGCGGATGCTGTTCAATGCACGTTCATCCGATTCGTAGTCTTCACCATCGAGTGCACGGGCCGTAAGTTCAAGCCCGTGTGAAATGTCAGCCAACGCTGCCGATTCTGCGCGGCGCAGCAACGCGATGGGCTCCGGAGAGAAGAGGAATTGGCTGAAAACGAGCGCGACACCGGCACCGATGACAGCATCGAAAAGCCGATCCATTCCCGCATGGTGGTTCGCGGATACCACGGTGAGGATCGCGCTGGCTGCCGCTTGACCGACGGTGACGCGCGCACCTCCCAAAGCACGGGCAATCGTCATTGCCACAAACGTGGCCAACGCAACGGCGGGGTAACCGCCGTTGAGCACGACAACGGTGAGTTCTCCCACCACAATCCCGACACCCACGCCAAGCAGCAGCCGCATGGCATTCGAGCCGCGCTCGCCGAGTGAAGCATTGAGGGCGATAACCGCAGCAATGGGTGCGAAGAACGGCTCGTGGTGATCGAACACCCGCTTTGCGATCACCCACGCTACCGTGGCAGCGGTTGTCCTTTGTAACAGCAGCCAGGCGTCGGCACTCACCCTCGCCCAGGCGCGCGACACAATCGCAGCCATTCGCGCTCGCACGCCGACGCCCTCGTTGTTCTGGCCATTTTCGCTGGTCACATGAAATCAGCCATCAAGTGATTGCGCGACCTTTTGTCTCCGGCAGCGCTTTCAGCACAAAGACGAACGCAAGCGCGGCAAACACTGTGTAAAGTCCATACGCGAGGCCGAGTCCGGCACCCACGAGCAAGGGAAACGTCCGGGTGACGGCCCAATTCGTGATCCAATTGACGGCGGTGCAGGCGGCGACTGCAACGGTACGCAAGTTCCCGTCGAACAGTTCGCCCAGCATCACCCACATTACAGGTCCCCAAGTGATTCCAAACGCGACGGCGAACACGTTGATGGCAATGAGCGCGGTCATGGCCTGGCGGCGGGTCAGAGTGACGTCGCCACTGCTGCCATTTGCCGTCCATAAGCACACTGCGAGAGTTCCCAATGCGAACACCATTACAGCCGCTCCGTTGAGGAGCATCGTTCGCCGGCCGACCTTATCGATGATCACAATCGCCACGATGGTGGAGGCGAGGCTTACGAGCACGGTGATGATGCTGATAGTGAAGGACGCGCCGGTTGAGAACCCTACCATCCGCCACACGCTGTTTGAGTAGGTCTTGACGACGTTGATACCGACGAGTTGCTGGAAAGCGGCCAACAAAATTCCCACCCAGACGATTGCCTTAAGCCCCAACTTAGAGCCGCGCAAATTTTTGAGCGTAGCGACCCTGCTCTCTTTCTCCAATTCCTCGCGAATCGCGGCGACTTCCTCGTTTACCGGGACACCGCCGATTCGGCTCAGTAGCGCCCGGGCGTCGTCTTCGTGGCGGTGACGAACCAAGTCATATGGCGTTTGCGGAAGCAAACGTGAGATGAAGACATACCCAGCCGCGAGCAGAGCGACTGCGCCGAACATCCATCGCCACGCTGCCGCGCCGAAGAACAACGGTGCTGCTTCCGCCCCGGCCCGGTGCGTCAGCCCGTAACCCGTAAGCAAGCCAAGCAGTTGTCCGATAATGATGGCGAACTGCCACAACGAGCCGAGCCGCCCGCGGATGGTTGCTGGCGAGATTTCGACGATGTAGGCAGGGACGACGGCGCTCGCGGAGCCGATGCCCAAGCCGACCATCAGTCGAAACAGACCAAGCAGCACTACTTCATTCATCAACGACACTGCCAGCGCGCCAACCGTAATCAGCGTGCCGGCGAGGAACATGACGCGGTTGCGGCCAAACCGCGCCGCAATCGGGCCTGCGAGCCACGCTCCTATGGCAGCACCGATCAGGGAAATAGCCGCGATAAAACCGACCTGCCCGCTACTCAATTCAAGCGTGGAGCGAATGCCTCTAACAGCCGAATTCATGGTGGAGGTGTCGAAGCCGAAAAGAAATCCACCGATCGCAGCCCCGGAAGCAACAATCGTGACATAGCGAGTGTCGATCGCTGGATTCGTCATAGTTGCTACGACTGCGCGGCAGAAAGAGGCCCGTCCGAACCAGCCGGATACTCCTGCATCGGAACCCGTCCGTCGGCCCACGCTTGCAGCACGGGAGTCACGATGCGCCACGCTTGTTCTGCTTCGTCCCCTCTGGTTGACAATGCACTGTTGCCAGTCAGAACGTCCATCAGCACGCGGCTGTAAGCGGGCAGTTCGGGCGCGGGTAATTCCGCGTCCAGAACCATCGGCGCGAGATGCGGCGGCGGTCCGGTCTCGATGCCCGTCAGATGCAGAGCAAAACCGTATGGTCCGTCCAGACCGATTCGCAGCTCGTTGCTAGTTAGTCTGGTCCAGGCCTCGTTGCCGAAGGGCAGGCGTGGCACGGGACGAAACCGCAGCACGACTTCCTTGCGTCGGTGCGAGAGCGCCTTGCCTGTTCGCAGCACAAAGCGAGTCCCGGACCAGCGCCAACTGTCGAGTTCCAGAACGATTTCGGCGAACGTTTCCGTTTCGCGCTGGCGGTCAACACCTTTCTCATCAACGTAAGCCGGAACAATGCGCCCGTCCGCCCCGCCGGTGTCAGCCAGACGGCCAGCAGTATAGCGGGCGCGGCGAGACTTCAATACTGCGTCAGTCAAAGTCAGCGGGCGCACCGAGCGCAACACGTCGAATCTGGCATCGCGCAAATCATGCTCCCCAATGCTGATCGGCGGCTCCATTGCGATGATGCACAAAACTTGCAACAGATGATTCTGGATTACGTCCTTAAGTGCGCCCGCACGGTCGTAGTATGAAGCGCGACCTTCCAGCGCCAGGGTCTCGTCCCAAAGTATGTCCACCTGTTCGATCTGGTTGCTGTTCCAAACCGGCTCAAGCACCCGGTTGGCGAGCCTCACTCCGAGCAAGTTCTGTACCGTCGCCAGACCCAAAGCGTGGTCTACACGGAACACCGCTTTCTCGCCTGCAATGCCGGTCACGTGCTCGAGCAGTTTGTTCAGCGCAATTGCACTTTCCAGGTCTTCGCCGAACGGCTTCTCCAGCACGATGCGACTGCCCGAAGGCAATCCAACGGCGCCGAGGGCCTTAACCGCAACGGGGAACACAGCCGAAGGCAGTGCCAGATATGCCGCGACCGGCTCTACTTCACCATTGGGTACCGATCGACGGCTGGCATCTGCGACAAGGGCGGCCACGCTGGCATTGTCCTTTAAATCAACTTTTCGATAATGAAGCGATCGCACCACCGCTTCGCGGGAAGTCGCCGCAACGTCCTTGGCCGTGTGTTGTTCAAGACGCTCAGCAGCGTGCTGCCGAAACTTGTCATCATTCCAGTCTTCACGGGCAGCACCGAACACGCTAAAGCCTTGGGGTAATGTGCCCTCATCGTATAGCTCTGCCAGCGCCGGTAGCAGAAAACGACCAGCAAGGTCGCCGGTGGCGCCGAATAGGATGAGTCGCTTAATCATGATGCATCAGCAGCATTTGTGTGAGTTCGTGCCTCCTCCATGAACCCTCAAGTTCCTCCGTACGCTTGAGCCGCTTTCTGGCCGCTCAACCCGCAAACTCACGGGCAGGCAGTCCGATGACGCCGACGAGCGCGCGAAAAAGTGAACCAGCCAACAAGTCGCTGCCGTGAGCGACGCCTTCGCGTGACGTGGTAATGAACAACTGGTCGAGCCGCGCGCCCCCGAAGGTGCACGCCGTGACTTTTTTTGTTGGCACTTCAACTACGCCGTCAAGCGCGCCCGCTGAGGTGTAACGCCGCACCGCCCCACCGTTCGAAAGCGCAACCCACACTCCTCCTTCCGCGTCAACCGTCAAGCCGTCGGGACGTTTGGATTCATCCGAAAGATCAACGAACACGCGCCGTTGCGTTAACCCGTCTTTGACGTCGTAGTCGAACACCGAGATCTGATACGTCGCCGTGTCGTTGTAGTAAACGTGCGAGTTGTCTGGGCTCCATTCAAGCCCATTTGAAACCGTCACGTTCTTCAGCACGACGTCAACTGACCGATCCGGGTTGAGCCGATAGAGTGCTGCTGTGCCGGGTGCCTGGTCCGCAGCCATCGAGCCACAATAGAAACGGCCGTCTGGGTCGCAGCCGCCCTCATTCATCCGAACAGTTTCGTCCGTCCACAACTCACCCAGACAGGTCAGAGTTCCGTCTGCGTCTTCCAGAGCGAAACCGCGCTCGACTCCGATAACCGCTCCGCTGTTTCGGCGCGGCCGGATCGCGGCGGCGACTTTGCCAACGTGACGTCGATTCACCGCACCGTCAGCAGTCAAGGTCAGGATGTCGCCGGCTAACATGTCCAGCCAGCGCAATCCGCCCCACTTTCCGGACCAGACGGGACCTTCGCCGTGATAGGCGATTGGATCGGTTATCTGTTCAGCTTTCATCGTTGTAGGTGAAGAGGTAGGTCTGCTCAAGCCCATCAGCGAATGTACTTCAGGAACATCGAAAATGCTTCCTGGCGCTACCGCGGATCGGCATCGTCGAAAAACGGCAGTTTCCCAGCAAGGTTGAGATGTTGGAAGTGACGGGCGGGAGGTTCCGGACCCGCTTGACTTGCTGCAACACTTGGACGAGATCGGCATTTGCCTGGAGTAGAGCCGAACCAGAATTGACGTGGGACAGTTCCAACGTAAGTTCTGCGATGCAGCGTGATGATTGGGCTCCCAAGCCTGCTCTTTCCCTCAATGGATGAATCGCATCTTACTGACCGGAGTCACCATATGCCGAAGAAAAACCAGCGCGGGCAAGATGAACTCGGACCAGATGCCGCTGGACAGTCTGGCGATATTCAGCAACTGCCAGATATAGCCGACGCGGATTCTGAAAGCGTGGAGGAACTAGTGGAGGAGGGCAACGCGTTCGAGGCAGACGTTGTAGAAGGAGTGGAGAACGCCAAGGCTCCCGACGTCTCGGAGGTACAAACGCGCGAAGTGCCCGAGGACGACGTTCCCCCCGAATACCAGAACGATGATGGACACGCCGCGTGAACCTTGACGGCGCCGCTGCTGCAGCTATTGAAAGATGCAGGCTCGCCAAGTGCTATCCTCGCTGCTGGTCGCCTATGCTCATTACAACGATCGACTGATCCGCTATCAGGGGGACCCGATACTGTGGCACCAGGCACTGGCGGGATTCAACACTGCGAGAGCATTTTAGAATTCGACCATGACGTACAGATGACGCCTTGGTCGTCGTTGCGCCCGAACCTTCAGTATGTATTTAGTCCAGGCGGCACAGGGAACCTTCCCGAGGCATTTGTCATTGGTCTACACACGAAGCTGGGGTTTTAGCCTTCAGAAGGCCAACTGTTCCCAGTTCAGTCACATCCCACGCCGCAACGCTACTACGCCACTGGCCCGTAAGTCAGTGTACTTTCTGTGGCCAATGTCCAAAGGTCGGCTTTATGACTGATGGATTTCGCGTTTCACGTCGCACCGTTTTGCGCTCTTTGATTGGTTCAGCCGCTTTACCACTGCTAAGCGCTGCCACTGGCCCGCTTTCCGCGGAACAAGAACCAGAAGATCAAGATAATCAAGTGCGCGAATCGCTCAAAGGAGCGAAGGGAACAAAGCTCGTTTTGCTTGGCACGGGAGCGGGGCCGGTCCCCGGATACCCACGCCACATGCAATCAAGTCTGTTGCTGCACAATGGCGCCGTGTATGTTGTCGATTGCGGTCTGGGTGTGACGGATCAGTTTGCGCGAACCGGTTTACCGTTTTCCGCTGTTCGCTCGATCTTCATTACACATCATCATCCTGATCACAATATTGAGTACGGACCGCTGTTGATCATTGGCTGGGTCAACGGATTGCAGCAATCTGTCACGGCATATGGCCCTCCGCCACTTCAAGCGATGACCCAGGATTATCTCCGCTCTATGAAAACGACAATCGACTTTTGGGCGGAAGACTTCAAACGCGAACCATTTCGAATGATCGCATGTACGGAAGTATCCAGAGATGGCCTTGTCACACAAGACCAAAACATAAAAGTAAGCTCCGTTTTGGTTCAACACCACCAGTGCGCCCGGCGCTGGGTTATCGATTCGACTTTCCCGACCGTTCCATTGCATTCAGCGGTGACACAGTTCCACTGGAAGCCGTTGCGAAGATAGCCCGCGGTGTAGATGTCCTCGTTCACGAGGCCATGGATGTTCCCGCAACTGAAGAGTTGGCACGGCGACGGGCAGGCCATTGGAATGGCGGGTCAAGTTACGACGCCATCATGCATCACATGAACGCGGACCACTCGCCCGTTGAGGATGTAGGACGTGTTGCACAGCAGGCCGGAGCTAAAATGTTGGTCTTGTCACACCTGACCCCGCCGGATCCGATGCCGCCCGAGGATGAATGGGTCCAAAAAGCGGCAAAGGCTTACAACGGCCCTATCATAGTCGGCCATGACTTAATGGTGATCTAACGCTACAAGCGTGCAGGCCTGGAACTGCAACAGATGGTCTCGGTCGTAGCAAAGGGATTTCCGCTCGGAGCCGGGACAACACTGCCGTTGTCACTTGTGCCGCTTGGTCGAGGGACTGCTACTCTGCTTGACGCCCCGGTTCTTCTTAACCGAACCTTGAGCTGTTTTGCGTGCGAGTTCCTTCGATGAGCGTACTACTTCTGCCTCGTGGGCAGTTACGCGCCGCTTAATTTCCCGATCTTCTCCACTGTCAGGCATTGCTGAAGCCTCCGATGGTTGTGCCATCATGTGGGATGAGGATGCAATACGAAAGGGCGGCTTGGAGCCTGCCGAATGAACGTTCTCGCGACTCAACACCTCAGTCGTAGAATCGGCTCTGCCATACTGGTGGATGACATCAGCGTCGAATTGCCCGCTGGCGACGTCCTCGCCGTAGTTGGCCCCAGCGGCTCAGGCAAGACCTCGTTTCTTCGATTGTTGAACCGACTGGATGAACCTACCTCGGGCACAGTGTTTCTGGAGAACGTTGACTATCGCCAAATCCCCCCGTGCGAGTTGCGCCGCAAAGTGGGAATGGTCACGCAACGAGCTTTCCTCTTTCCCGGAACCGTGTACGACAATGTGAGTTTCGGGCCGCGACAACGCGGTGCCATCCTCGATGAACAACAAGTCGAAGCGTTGTTGACCAGAGTAGGCCTGCCCGACTACGGCGGGCGCGATGTCGCAAATCTCTCGGGTGGTGAGGCCCAACGTGTTTCGATGGCACGCTCGCTCGCCAATTCACCCATCGTGCTGCTGCTGGATGAGCCCACCTCCGCACTCGACGACAGAGCCAAGGCGGGAATCGAAGCGTTGATTCGCGACATCATTCTCGACCAGCACCTTACCTGCGTCATTGTCACCCACGACATCGCACAAGCCGCACGTATGGCCACACGTGCCATGGTCATCGAGCACGGGCGCGCTACACGAATCGGTAGCGTTCAGGAGGTATTGCATGCTTAACCGGCTTTTTACTGGTGAATTGCAGCTCGGCTTCGCGCAAGCCGCCGCGGCGGGCCTGGTAGCGTTTGTAGTTGTGCTGTTGGCGCGACAACGGGAGATCCACCTGGAGAGCGAATCTGCGATCGCACTGGTCCGGGGATTGCTTCAAGTCGTTGCCGTAGGATCGGTGCTTGTGGTTATGCTTCGGGGGCCTCGCTGGACCGGGGCATTTCTGCTGGCCGGAATGATCGTAGCTGCAGGCGCAACCTCGGCAAAACGAGCTAGAGGCATCCCCGGATCTTTCCAGTTATCGACCTATTCGATTGCGTGTGGCGCCGGTTCAGTGATCGCCATCATGACGTGGCTGGGAGTGATTGGCACCGCTATCACTACGCTTGTTCCGGTAGGCAGCATGCTCATCGCGAACGCGATGAACACAAATGGCCTTGTGCTAAACCGGTTTCGTTCCGACGTGCTTGCTCATGTGGGCGAAATAGAAACTGCGCTGGCCCTGGGAGCCGATCCCGGGCAAAGCGTTGCGCGCTACAGCCAATCGTCTTTCCGGGCCAGCCTTATTCCCGCGATCGACTCGCTCCGGTCCCTGGGCATTGTCTGGATTCCCGGCCTGATGGCGGGAATGCTGTTGTCGGGTTCCCGCCCTATCTACGCCGCTATTTACCAGTTTGTGGTCCTCGCCATGATCTTTGCAGCGTCAGGCTTGACGTCCCTTGTGAGCACACTCCTGGTGCGTACTCATGTGTTCACGCCAGCCCAGCAGCTCTCGTTGCGTCCCGGCGAACAGAGTCACTAAGCGGCTTCGTCTTTGTTCCTGTCGACTCGGCAGTGCTGCACCGCTTCCCGGATAGCCTCCGCGCTACGGTCAAGTGCTTGCTGTTCCGCAGCGGACATGTCGGGTTCGAATAGCCGCTCAACCCCGCCGCGCCCGACAACGCTCGGCAGCGATAGGGTAACGTCGTACTTCGCATCATAGGAACCGATGGGTATGACACTCCGCTCGTCGCGAAGCACCATCTCAGTAATTCGGGCACAGACCATACCGATTCCGTACTGGCTGGCGCCGATGCCCTCAATAATCGCGATGTTCGCGTACCGCACTTCACGCTCAATCTCCAGCCGGACGTCACCCTCACCGTGACCCGCTGCAGCTAACGCCTGCGAGAGTGGTGTGCCAGCTATATGTGCTGAGGACCACAAGAACACTTGGGACGTGCCGTGCTCGCCAACTACAAGAGCGTCGATGTTGGCGGGATTCACCTTCAGCCGTCGCGCTAGGTGATACCGAAAACGCAGGCTATCGAGAAATGTCCCGGTGCTCAGTACTCGCTCGTGTCCTAACATTCGCACGAGATCTGCCAGCGGGTCTGGCGGATCGGTAACGACGAGCACGATGGCGTTCGGGGCGGCACGGTGGACTTGTGGAATGATTTCCCGGTAAACGTCAGCGTTCGACTTGAGCAAGCGCAATCGTCCGGCTGGATCCTTGCGATCCGTTGCGCCTCCGCTTTTCTCGTTCACCCCTGCGGTGATCATCACCAACGATGCACCGGCCAGGTCGGAGTAATCGCCAGAGCGTAGTTCGACCCTGGGCGACAACACTGCGCCGTATTGCACGTCCGTTACGACTCCATCTGCACGCTTGCGATTTCTGTTCACGAGCACTATTTCGCGCGCCGAACCGCGCATTACCAGCGACAGCAAACAGGACGATCCAACGGCACCCGCGCCGACAATTCCGACTTTCATGGGGCCCCCTTTGCCAACTCTCCTGCGGCGTTCACGCCCTTTGCGTCATACCGAGATCACAGCGACCACCTCTCCTTCCGCCCTAGCATCAAGTCCTCTTGTGCTTGTTCCAGAGGTGGCTCACATCATGGCTGCTTGCCGCCAGTCGTTTCGGTAATAGATGCATCCCAGTGCATCCGCCACTGTGCGGAAAGGCAGCAACACCATCCGGCTCGCAACGGAGGTCGATATGAAGGCAATTCGCATTCATCAATACGGGGACGCAAGCACCTTGAAACTTGAGGAAGTACCGCCTCTCAGCATCTCAGAGGATCAGATACTGGTGAGAGTTCGAGACGCGGGCGTGAATCCAATCGACTGGAAGATCCGGCAGGGATACCTCAAGAATGTCATGCCGGCGGCGTTTCCGATGACAGTGGGACAGGACTTTGCGGGAGAAGTTGCGCAATGTGGCAAGGGGGTCAATCAGTTTAAGGCAGGCGACCGAGTGTGTGAACTGGCAAGCCTGGTTGAGCAAGGTGCCGTAAAGCCCAGACTCGGTCAGACCATGAACCTCAGCCAAGCGAAGGAGGCGCAGGAACTCAGCGAAACGGGCCGAACCCACGGGAAAGTGATTCTAAAGGTCGCCTGAACTCAGGAATTGCTACTCCTGTTCGCACTTGAATCTATGGAGCCCTTTCGGCACGAGCAAGCTTCCAACATTCTCGGGCAATAGCCCAATCTTCTTGTGCCCGAATCACCAGGATGCGAGCGGGTGAATCGGAACTGGCAATATCCTCGTCTGAGCGCACTCCTGCATTAGCGGCCGGATTAAGTTTCATACCAAGAGATCCCAGGTCTTCACAACTAGCCTGCCGCACTTCGGCTGAGTTCTCTCCCACTCCGGCGGTTAAGACCAGTGCGTCGATGCCTCCGAGTACGGCCACCATCGCGCCAATGCCGGCCCGTAGGCGATGCACATAGATGTCGAATGCCAGCTTGGCTCGCTGGTTCCCCTGTTTCATGGCCGCCAGGATTTGACGCATGTCTGCGGACACGCCTGAGACCCCAAGCAACCCGGATTTCTGGTTCAACACATCGTCGATCTCCTGGCCATTGAGTCGTCCCTGCCGCATCAAGTAGGTGAGAATTCCCGGATCGACCGAACCGGAGCGGGTGCCCATCATTAAGCCTTCAAGCGGCGTGAACCCCATGGTCGTATCAACGCTGCGACCTTCACGCACCGCGGCGAGAGAGCAGCCGTTGCCGAGGTGGCAAGTGACCAGCCTCAGGGACCGAAGGTCTCTGCGCAGCAGTTGTGCGGCCCGGCCGGCACAGTACTGATGGTTAATCCCATGAAAGCCATACCGGCGAATACCTGCCGTAAACCATTCGTAAGGCCCCGGGTATACCACCGCAGGCAGCGGCATGTTGCGATGGAAGCCGGTATCGAAAACCGCGACCTGGCAAACCGAGCCCAACAGCTTTTCGATCAGTTCGATGCCCTGCAACTCCGCGCGATTATGTAGAGGCGCGAACGCGGACGCCTTGGCGATTCCGGATTTCACCTCCGGCGTGATCAGAACCGGTTCTTCGAAATCTGGGCCGCCGTGCACGATGCGATGCCCGACTGCATCGATCTCCGAAGGGGAGTCAAGGACTCGAACCTTGCCGCCCCATAAATCATCCAGCAAGTGCTTTATCGCTTCGGCCCGCGAGGACACTTTGATTTGCGTTTCCTGTGGACTGCCGCCGGCGCGCTTGACCCTGCTCGCGGCGAACTCACCGTCCCACTCAATCTTCGCCTCCCACAAACAAGCAGGAGGATCGTCGGGGAGAGCATCTCCCAACTCGTACAGACACATTTTCTGGCTGCTGGATCCCGAATTGAGCACCAGGATGTTCATTCGTTAAGACGGCCACGTCCAGTTCTTCACTTCCGGCATATCGGCGCCGCGCTCGCGTACGTATTGCTTGTGTTCCACCAGTTTGTTGCGTAGCCACTGCCTGAAGTGAGCTCCGACATTGCGCAACCGCGGCACGCGGTCCACCACATCGCCGGCCAGGTGGTAGCGATCGAGATCATTGAGCACGGTCATATCGAACGGCGTTGTGGTTGTACCTTCTTCCTTGTAGCCGCGAACATGAAAGTGGCTGTGGCCGGCCCGGCGATAAGTCAATCGGTGGATTAACCATGGATACCCGTGATACGCAAAGATGACCGGCGTGTCGGTGCCGAACATGGAATCGAAATCGCGGTCAGAAAGGCCGTGTGGATGCTCGCTCGGCGACTGCAGCGTCATCAAGTCCACTACATTGACCACGCGGATTCTTATGTCCGGAAACCGTTGCCGTAACAGGTCAACTGCGGCCAGAGTTTCCAGAGTGGGGACATCTCCCGCGCACGCCATCACCGCGTCGGGTTCGCGGTCCTGGTCGGAACTGGCCCACGACCAGATGCCAATGCCATTCGTGCAATGCTCGATGGCTGCATCCATGTCCAGCCATTGCAGTTCTGGCTGCTTGCCAGCCACAATCACGTTCACGTAATTGCGACTGCGTAAACAGTGGTCGGCCACAGAAAGGAGACAGTTGGCGTCGGGCGGCAGATACACGCGCACGACCCCGGCTTTCTTGTTCATGACGAAATCGATGAAGCCCGGGTCCTGGTGGCTGAAGCCATTGTGGTCCTGGCGCCAGACGTGCGAAGTAAGCAGATAATTCAGCGATGCGATGGGTCGTCGCCAGGGAATGTGGTGCGTAGCTTCGAGCCACTTCGCGTGCTGATTGAACATTGCATCGACTATGTGAACGAAAGCTTCGTAGCAGGAAAATAGCCCATGGCGCCCGGTTAGCAGATATCCTTCGAGCCAGCCCTGGCACATGTGCTCACTTAACACCTCCATCACACGTCCCGCAGGTGAAAGGTTCTCATCAGTGGGCAGTATTGCCTCCATCCACGTTTTCGGAGTCGCCTCATACAGCGCATCGAGACGGTTGGACGCAGTCTCATCCGGTCCGAAGACGCGAAAATTCTGCGATTCGCGGTTCAGCACCATCACGTCCCGCAAGAACGTGCCCAGCACTTTGGTTGATTCAGCAGTCTCTGTGCCCGGCTTCGGTACGGCCACGGCATACTGGCGAAAATCCGGGAGCAAGAGGCCTTTCAGCAACAGACCGCCGTTGGCGTGCGGATTGGCTCCCATGCGTCGGTTGCCCACAGGCGCAAGCTCCGCGAGTTCCGGCGCCAACTTTCCGCCGGCGTCAAACAACTCTTCCGGCCGGTAGCTTCGCATCCAGTCTTCCAGGATGTTGAGGTGTTCCGGTTTATCGAGATCAGAGACTGGAACCTGATGAGCACGCCAGGTCCCCTCGACCGGCTTTCCGTCGACCATCTTCGGTCCGGTCCAGCCTTTCGGCGTGCGCAACACAATCATCGGCCAGACCGGTAAGCCGCCCGCTTTGCCGGATCGATGCTGATGTTGAATATCCCTGATATCGGCGATGACGGCGTCCAGGGTCGCAGCCATGACCTGGTGCGTCGGTTCCGGCTCATGTCCTTCGACGAAGTAGGGCCGATAACCATGGCCCGTGAAAAGCTGGGTTAGCTCTTTATCGCTGAGGCGAGCCAGCACAGTGGGATTCGCGATCTTGTAGCCGTTCAGGTGCAGGATGGGAAGTACCGCTCCGTCGCGCGCCGGATTGAGAAACTTGTTCGAATGCCAACTGGTGGCCAGCGGACCGGTTTCGGCTTCCCCGTCGCCGACCACGCAACAGGCCAGCAAGTCGGGATTGTCGAACACGGCTCCATACGCATGCACCAGGGCATAGCCCAACTCTCCGCCTTCATGAATCGATCCGGGAGTCTCGGGCGCAACGTGGCTGGGAATTCCGCCCGGGAAGGAGAATTGTTTGAAAAGTTTCGCCAGACCTTCGTCGTTCTGCTGAATGTGGGGATAGAGTTCGGTGTAGGTTCCTTCGAGATAGGTATTTGCGACCATTCCCGGGCCGCCGTGCCCTGGCCCGCAAATGTAAATGACGTTCAGCCCGTATTGCTTGATAGCGCGATTCAGGTGAACGTAAGTAAAGTTGAGACCCGGAGTCGTGCCCCAGTGGCCGAGAAGGCGCGGTTTGATCTGTTCGAGCTTCAGCGGCTCCCGCAGCAACGGATTGGCACACAGGTAGATCTGCCCGACGGAGAGATAATTCGCCGCACGCCAATAGCGATTGATCTTTTCTACGTCTTCCGGGGAGAGGGGCGTGGCCGAAATGGAGGGCTTGAGGGATTCCGCGTTCGTTACTGGAATCATGTAACAACCTCCGTGCTACTGGTGTCATTACCCGACTGGCTTGCTCGGATACGTGCGAATGCCAGTTCCGCACGTGAACGGTGGAACGCGATCAGCCCACCCGCACCGCGAGCATGGACACTGAGCCGCCATCCACCCCCTCGACCGGAAATTCAATAGTCTCGGAAGCCGTGCGCGTGCCGGCTACGTAGAGCAGCGGCAGGTAGTGATCAGGCGTTGGGACCGCAAGATCCGCCTCGCGGCCTAGCTCGTTTCCGTAATGGAGGAGTGGCTGATACTGCTCTGCAAGAAGCAGCTCGCGCACTCTTTGTTCAAACGAAATCGCCCAGTCATATGGCTCCTGGGCGTGCCGTCCCCAGGCGTAGGTATGCAGGTTGTGGACAATGTTCCCACTGCCGAGGATGAGAATGCCGTCTTCGCGCAAGGGCACCAACCGCCTGCCAATCTCAAAATGAAAGGACGCCGGCTGGTTCTCGTCTATGCTCAGTTGGACGACGGGGATATTGGCTTGAGGATACACGTGGCACAGAACCGACCAGGTGCCGTGGTCGAGTCCCCAGCGTTCATCGAGCCGCACCGGCAGCGGCGCAAGAAGTTTCTGGACGCGCGCCGCCAACGCCGGGTCTCCCGGCGCGGGATATTGCACCTGGTACAGTTCTCGCGGGAAGCCGCCAAAGTCGTGGATTGTTCGTGGAGCAGTGCTTATCGTGACCGCCGCTTCCGGGACGTACCAGTGCGCCGAAACCGAAACGATACCCTTCGCTTTCGGCAGCTTGGCTCCGATTGCCGCCCAGCGCTGCGTATACGCGTTCACCAGGAGCGCGTTCATAGGGTTCCCGTGTCCGAAGAACAGGGCTGGCATTCTCTGCGACATAACTCAACCAATTCGAATGCTACGCCACCTTCGCTTGCTGATCGCCAGGCAAGACACCGATCTGCTTTAGCATGCCCATGAGGTCGTAGAAAAGGTTCTCCTCCACGATCTCGCCCTGTTCGTTCCAGCGTGCGACGGTGCAGAAATCTATATGGAAGCTTTTGTTCGTAGGGGTGATGACCCTTCCGTCAGGCATGGTCATCGGTCCTTTCATGGTCCCGGTGAAATCGGCAACGGTGCACGTCCATTCCCCTTGCGCCAGCATGATCTTGTAGGGATTGTTCACGAGGTGCTGGTCGGGAAACATCTTGAAGAAAACGATCGCTTCCTGTTCGTGAGCTTCTATGCCGTGAGTTGGCGGCTGATTAGGCCAGCGCACGATACTGTCCTTAGCGTGATACCGGCGGAAGGTGTCCAGGTCCTGAGCGTTCCAGGAGTCGTCGATCATTTTCATGTTCTGCAACATCTTGCTTGCGTCCATGCGTCACCTCGAGTGATGTATTGACGGCCCAAAAACGCTGCGCGCGCTTTTCTGCATGAAATCGCGTTGTGCTGACGAGCGTGGTCGCCTTGCGGCCGTGTCGCTGGTATATAGGTCATTTGCGTACTGTGCCGTGCCCGCTGGCCATCTTGTTCAGGCTGTCGGAGGAGGCCGACCGATTTGCACAAACGGCTCTGCGAAGCAGGTGAAGGTCAAGCCGCACCCCTGGTTGCCGAAGGTTCTCGTGCCTCGACCAAGCCGACCTGCACCAGATGTTCGCCCAAGAACCAGATCTGCATCTCGTTGGTACGCAGGATTTCGCTCACCAGCAGGTCGTTGGTCCCGTCGTCTCCGAGTTCAGAGGCGCGGCGAGCGAGTTTACGCGTCTGGCGAATGATTATCTGGTGCGCGTCGAGCAAGCGTGAGATCTGGACGGGCGGTTCTTCGCGACCGCGGGGAACACGTTCGATCTGCGTCGTCTCCGCAATGTCAGGCGCCATGGCGAGCGCCAATCCGCCGAGTATCTGAATACGCTCAGCGATCGCATCCACCAGTTCGACTTGCTCGTCGTAGTGCTTATCGAACAGCAGATGCAATTGATAGAACGTCGGACCGGAGGTCTGCCAATGCGACTTCTTGTACAAATCGCGGAGAGTCATCGTGTCGGCTAGTAGCTGGTTGAGCTGCTCCGTCATTTCCAGTCGAACTGGCTCCTCCAATTCCAGAGGCAACATGTGCAGCACGGTGCCGTACGCCTGCAACTCACGCGTCCTCTGGTGCAGTCGGGGCTGTGGGCTCACGTCATGCGAAACGTTTTGGTTTGAAGAGTCTTTCCTGGACATACCGAAGTCGTCCTTTCTTTTCGGGAGGAAATGGGTTGAACGCCCATAACCATGTTGAAGGCGTTTTTGAACCGCGGGTGGGGCAGGATGATCGAATCTCGGGTCGCAGAAAGCTGCGGCCGTGTCGTTCCACCGAGACTTTTGACGCGTACGATAGCGCTACGGATGGCTCGGGCGGAGCTTCGGCGTGTGCCGATTCAGATTAGCGACTGATGTGTGCAACAGCGGCTCGGAGGGAGCGTTTACGCACCGTGTGCACGGTCAGCACGGGGCACGGTGCCTGGGCACAGTTGGTGACCGTTGCCCATAGTGAACGCGATTGTCCAAATTGGTGAACGTGTGCTCTTCTGCAAACCCACGCCTGCGCAAAACCGTGTGGCCGCAGGCTCTGTTTAGTGCGCCTTCTTGTCACCAGGGATCGTCAACACGATCGACAGGACTGCCACGGCTACCATGACCAGGTTAAACATCAGCGCGATCATCGCGGCTGCACGCACTGCCACGTTGCCCTGGCGGCCATAGAAGGTGATGACCCCTTCCATCCAACGTGCGCTGTCGGTGCCGGTGCTGAGGGCGGTGAAGATCGTGGCTGAGATCGCAACCCCGAACGCGGCTCCGAGTGACGAGGCCATTTTGTAGATGCCCGACCCGGCTCCTGCCTGCCCCTCCGGAAGGTTGGAGAGTGCGGCGTCGGTCGACGGCGTAGCGTAGAATGCCAAGCCTGTGCCGTACAGTGTGTAGCCGATTACGGCCAGAATTCTGTAATCTTTTAGCAGTAAGTTTGCCGGCGAAAGAAACAGAATCGCCAGGCCGGTGATGAGACAACCCCAGACCATCGGCTTCCGAGCACCAAAACGCTGCAAGAGCTTTTCCCCCACGCGTATGAAAGCGATGATTGCAACCGCGTAGCCGAGCGTGAGCATGCCAGCTTGTTGCGCCGTCATGTTACCGCCAAGCTGCACCAACTGGAGCGACACGATCAGTGTGCCGGCCACAGCATTGAGCAGGAAGTTGGAAACGGTGGCGCCTGTGTAGGTCGAATTGGAAAACAGTGAAAAATCGACGAAGGCGGCGGAGGTTCGCCTCTCGACGGCAACGAATAAGATGCCCGTTACCAGAGCAATCGCGATCAGGACAAGAACTGGTCCACTGGTCCAGCCGAGTCTGTTGCCCTGCGTAACGACAATCTGCAAAGCGAGCATCGCGACCATGAAAGTGATTACACCGGCGAAATCGAAGTGGTAGCTCGCTTTAGATGTTGCCCGGCTCTCAGGAGTGCCACTCATCAACACGAGGCCGAGTAATGCAACTACAACCGAACCGAAGAAAATGTAGCGCCAGCCGAGGCTCTGGGTTACTAACCCACCAAACAGTGCACAAAGACCCGATCCACCCCAGGAACCGATCGACCATAAGCTCACCGCCCGCTGCCGCGCCGCGCCATCCCAATAGGTTTTCACCAGCGCCAGGCTGGCCGGCATGATGCAGGCTCCGGATAGTCCCTGCAGTGCCCGCCCTATCAGCAGAAACGAGGATGCCAAACGGCCCGAAGGCGCCAGCCCGACCAAAAGCGAGCCGAGGATACTCAGATAGAAGCCGATCCGCACGACGCGAACACGGCCCACGCGGTCGGCGAGGCCGCCGATAACCACGATGAAGATGCCCGAGAAGAGTGCGGTAATCGCTACCGCGGTGTTCATTGTGCTGGCCCCGAGACCCAGATCGCGCCCCATATCAGGGGCGATGTTCAATGTGGTCTGGGCGAACAACCAGAAGGTGATGACGCCGAGGATGATACCGAAGAGGACGCGATCGTTGCCTCGGAAGGTACCGGCTTGGCTGGTTTCTGATGTCACATTGCTCCCACCGAGGCGCCTTCGCTCTCTGGATACGCCGTTTCCGCTGCAATGGGATGAAAGCGCGCGAGCCGCTGTCGCAATAAGAGGCAGAACACCAGATCACCGCGCCAGCAACATCGGCGCAAACGGCGCGAAACCGAGCGAGACTGTCGCGCCCGCCATCAGGATCATCTACGTTAGCATACAGCCGACACCGACAACGGCAAGCCAAGTTGAACCGAATAGGATGCCTCCTTCGTGTTCTGGTTCGTACGCGGCATCGATCCAGATATGCACTCCCGAGCCAAAAGGGGACGGAAAACTCGGCGACATCCCAACCAATCACAACCGTGTTTCGTACCGGTGATCTATTCAACCCCGAACACCCGGCGTGGACATGGCCGGTGCGCTCGGCCACTGTTTCAGCCAATGGCGAGGTCTGTTCAAAAGGATACTGATCTCAAACCACAATGACCTCAGGGAGTCGGTGATGAGTGCGACTGTGCTCGTGTGTGGCGCGATATTCGACGGCGCATCGGAAGAGCTGACCGAATCGGCGGAGATACTGGTCGAGGGCAATCGGATTTCGAAGATAGGGCACTCTGTCGATCGGCCGCGCGGTGCGCAAGTGATTGATCTCTCGGATCAGACGGTAGCTCCTGGATTCATTGATACCCATGTCCACCTGACCATGGACGCGTCAAATCTCGCCCGGCAGACGCTCGAATCTTCGGCTACCAAGGCGCTCAAGGGACTGAGCCTCGCTCGCGAGTATATGAGTTACGGCTTCACGACTCTGCGCGACCTCGGCACCGCCGATCCGGAATGGCCGACTGTTGATCTTCGCAACGCGATCAATGCGGGATTCGTAGAAGGGCCTCGACTGGTGGTCGCGGCGCATATTCTCTCTGCAAGTGCTGGCCACGGCGATCTGCGCGGCTTCTACAACCCGCGATGGAATCTGCCGGTATCGGCCATCGCCGACGATGCCGGCTGCATTAAAGCTCTGGTGAGGCGGGAACACACCTTCGGCAGTGATTGGATCAAAACCACCAACACCGGTGGGTATTTCAGCGCGGGAGACGATCCGGCACGGGTGACATGGTTCGATGATGAGATGGAAGTATTGACGTCGACAGCTCACCAAGTGGGTATGCCCGTCGCTGTGCACACGGGCGCAGCGGAGGGTTGTAAGCAGGCGATTCGCTTCGGCGCACGCAGTATCGAGCATGCGTACCTGATCGACTCAGATGGCATACAGATGGCCGAACGAGCGGGGGCATTCATCGTCCCGACCATGCAGATGACACAGGAGGACCTGCACCAGTTGCAGGCCGGCACGCTACCGTGTCAGGCCGTATGGAAATTTCGGCGTGACAACGAAAAAATCCTCGCCGCTCAAAAGCTGCTCGCTGCAAGCCAGGTGAAGATCGCCTATGGAACCGATTGCGGCATGTTTCCGTTCAGTCATGGCATCCTCGAATTTCAGGCCATGGTGAATGCGGGACTGAGCCCCGTTCGAGCTTTAAAGGCGGCTACCAGCGTTGCCGCTTAACTCCTAGGACGTGATGATATTGGGTCGCTTGCTCCAGGTAAACTCGCCGATATCGTCGCTATGAGCGGCGACCCGATTGCAAACATTCGGGCTACGGCGAAAGTGGATTTCGTGATGAAGGACGGAATCGTGGTCCGTGATTTCGGACGCAGGTCTGATACCGGCACGAGAACAGAGCACAAGAAGGCGGCATAATCCGAGCGTAGGCGGCGAAGATGAGGAAACGCCCGACAACCTGGATGCGAGTTGCAGCAGTCTCTATGGGCCTCGCCTTCGCTGGCTCGATGCTGCAGCTTGGTGCGCAAAATGTATCAGTTGATCCTTCGAAGATGCCGCGCATTGGCAGTGTCGATGAGCGGTTCCAGTCCTACAACATCGAGATGGCGGAAGTCACCGGAGGAAGCTTCTGGAAGCCATACAAGAGCCGTCCCTCGAAAACCACCGGAGCGAAGTCATCCGCGCCGCAATCAATTTCCACTCCAGCAGGCATGGACCCGAACCTCTACGAATATCGTCCGCCGATTGATCTCTCAAACAGCCGTTTGCGCAACCTGGCCGCGGCGCTCGGCCCAGCGTACGTGCGGGTCAGCGGGACGTGGGCGAACACGGTGTATTTCGCAGATTCAGACACTCCGCCGGGCAAAGCGCCAACGGGCTTCAGCGGAGTTCTGACGCGGCAACAATGGAAAGGCGTAGTCGACTTCGCGCATGCGGTGAACGCCGAGATTGTCACCTCGTTCGCAACCAGCCCAGGCACGCGAGATGCTAGCGGCGTATGGACGCCCAAACAGGCCAACCAGTGGCTCGCCTATACCAACTCGGTTGGAGGCCGGATCGCCGCGACAGAATTTATGAATGAACCCACCTATGCAGCGATGGGCGGCGCACCCAAAGGGTACGACGCTGCGGCGTATGCGCGCGATATCGCTGTGTTTGGGCCTTGGCTGAAGAAGACTTCTCCGGGCACCCTGTTCCTTGGCCCTGGATCTGTTGGAGAGGGGCCGTTTGCCATAGAGATCGGCGGTGGGGTGCTGAAGACGGAAGACCTGCTGAAAGCGACCGGGCCGGTATTCGACGTCTTCTCTTATCATCTCTATGCTGCCGCATCAAAGCGCTGCGCTGCTTTAGGCGAACAGAGCCAAACGACGGCGGAAGCTGCACTTACACCGGAGTGGCTGTCCCGTCCCGAGAAAATTAATGCCTACTATTCCGGTCTTCGCGACCGGTTTGAACCCGGCAAGCCGCTCTGGGTTACCGAGACCGCTGATGCAGCGTGCGGCGGAAATCCCTGGGCCTCTACTTTTCTCGACACATTTCGTTACCTAATTCAACATGCAGCTCTGGCGCAGCGCGGCGTCAAGGTCATCATGCATAACACGCTCGCTTCGAGCGACTATGGCTTGCTTGACCCAGATACTTTCGAGCCTCGTCCGAACTACTGGGCGACTCTGTTGTGGCACAAACTGATGGGGACGACCGTGCTCAATCCCGGGTTATCAACGCCGTCCAATACCTATGCGTACGCGCAATGCCTGCCAGGGCGGCCCGGCGGTGTAACGCTCCTGGTCATCAACGCAGATCGGCAGCGGGAGTTCGCAGTCATGCTGGCTGATGCTGCCGAACGGTACACCCTGACTGCCAAGGAACTGCAAGATTCAACCGTTGAACTCAATGGCAAGACGTTACGGCTTAACAGCAATGGCGACCTGCCCCAAATCGCGGGCGAGCGGATTCCAGCAGGCCGTGTGAACTTTGCACCCGGCACCATCACTTTCCTGGCGTTCGCAACGGCGCAGAACAAAGCCTGCGAAAGGTGAAAAATCGTGCAGATGACAGCGATTGTGGTGGGTCGAACCTGGCTCGACCTTGGCTGCAACTTCTTCGCTATAGAAAGACAGATCATCTAAAAAGAGCACGTTGCATGTTAAGGAGGAACCATGAAGCAGATCCACTGGCATGACGATCTGAACTCCGGACTCGAAGTCGCCCAGCGCGAACACAAGCACGTTCTCTTGGACTTTCACAACCCGCTTTGAATCGGCTGCCAGCAGATGGATGCGGTTTCGTATCCTAATCCGAAAGTGATCGAATTCTTCGACAAGTATCTAGTCGCGGTCAAGGTACTCATCAACTCGCAGCCGCTGCCGAAAAAATTCCGGGTCCAATGGACGCCTACGCTGGTCTTGCTAGACGCCGAAGGCGAAGAACACAATCGCACAGTCGGATTTCTTCCCCCGGAAGAGTTGTTGCCGTCGCTCATGCTCGGGATCGGCAAGTCGTATTTCGACCACGACGAGTTCGCCGAGGCTGAGGGCACGTTCCAGCATCTCTTGGCGGAATATCCGAAGAGCGATTCGAGTGCCGAGGCGGCTTACTACCTGGGGGTCAGTCGCTACAAGCGCACCCATAATGCGGAAGAGCTGAAAAAGACGATTCAGCATCTGCAACGGGATTTTCCGCAAAGCGAGTGGGTGAAGCGGGCATCGGTGTACCAGATGTTGTGAACTGCGCATCGATTCTCTGACTGGGTACGCTCAACGCGACAACGTATGTTCCTCGGGTTTCAGGAGGTTCGCTTGCCGCCTTGTCTTGTACCAATTCATTAACGGCGTGACGGTGATTCCATGCATCGCGACCGACATCGCGATAGCTGCAAGGACAGTGTTCGCCACAGCCTCCGTCCTGGACCGTGGCAGCCCGTTTTGAATTGCATACGCAAGATAATAGAGCGACCCAATTCCGCGAATGCCGAACCAGCCTATTAGGCCCCTTTCCGCGAGTCCGAGTGGTGTTCTTGCCAGTGCGACGAAGATTGCCACCGGGCGAATGACGAAGAACAGCAGCAGAAGGTCAGCGATGTTCCTGCCCACCAAAGTCGCCGGAGTCAAAAGCGCTCCGACGATGATGACGATGACGAGTTCACCGATCTGCTCCAATTCACTCGTAAACTGCAGCAACAGCTCTACCAGAAACACAGGAGCGGTACTGGGATCCACAGCAGCTTCGAATCGAGCGTCCTTACTGACGTTAATCAGCGGAAGTTCCGGAACCTTTCCAGGGTTGCCAGACTTCATCTCGAGCCAGCGCAGCGTGACCGCGCAGGCGAAAACCGAAAGGAAGCCGTACCCATGCACGAGTTCACCCAGCGCATAACTGAGCGCGATAAGACCTGGTGCAAGGAAAAACCCGAGCCCAACAGCTGCACGGTGAACTGTGCGAAGATGAAGCACGTACTTGCCAACCAGTGCAGCCACGCCAAAGCCAACGACAACGCCCGCGATTGTTCCCCAACAAAAGTTGACCCCAAACCAGCGCCAGAGGTCTGCGGAGCCAGTTGGTTTAGTCAGCAGCATCAATCCGAGAATTACGAACGGGAAAGCTGAGCCATCATTCATGCCGGCTTCCGATGTCAATCCGAAGCGCAAGGCACCGAGTTGATACGGATTCTCCACCTGAACATCGGAGGCAAGCACAGGATCAGTCGGCGCGAGCATGCCTCCGATCAAGATCGCGACGCCGGTAGGAAGACCAAACAGAAATATTCCGGCAAGGGCGATGAGTCCGACGGTGATCAGCATCGATAGGAATGCCAGGCGTAGCGTCAAGAACCACAAGCGGCTTGTGATCGCCACTCGCATCTTCAGTCCTGCCGAAAAAAGCGATATGAGAATGATTGCCGTGGTGACCTGCTCTACGACGGCAGCATCATTCAGGATGTCAATGTGGATCGCCTTAAGGCCGTGCGAACCAAGCGCCCATCCGATTGGCAGGTACACCATCGCACTGGAAAGCGGTAAGCGCCGAACGAGTGTGGCTGCAATGGCCATCGCGCAGAGGACGATTCCGGCGATCAGATACCATTGCAGTGGATTCATGAACTCCGCACAGAAGTACCAATCCCGCCGCATCGACCAAAGACAGTAGACATCCTGCGATGCGAGCGAGCTGTGAATTAGGAATCCCTTCTCGGGTGAGTCAGCGTTGAGACGTCGCCGAGCTGTTTACCGTTGCCCCACAGTTTTGCGAGTGTCCAGGTCTTCGACAGTTGCGGATTGTCACCAGCGTCGCCGCTACCTGCGATGCTTGATGCGCTGGCTTTTGATACCGCTGAACGGGCCCACTGGGACTCACGAATAGCCGTCAATGTCAGGTTAGCGTTAGATTAAGACGAGAGAGATGGGGAGAATACAAGGACTGTGCAGGCAGCCAGGAGGTTCTCATGAATGATGTTTACATTCTTTCTGCCGTGCGCACCCCGATCGGGAAGTTTGGGGGCTCGCTTGCCTCGTTCTCTTCAGCAGATTTGGGCGTATTTGCCGCCAAAGCCGCTATCGAACGCGCCGGCGTCAAGCCAGAGCAGATTGAGGAGACGATCTTCGGCAGCGCACGACAGGCGGGGAGCGGCCCAAATCCGGCGCGCCAGATATCATTCCGCAGCGGTATCCCCGAGAAAGTTCCGGCTTACACCGTGAACAAGGCCTGTGCCTCTGGCATGAAGTCCATTGCGCTCTCGTTTATGGAAATTTCTAGCGGCAACATGGACTGTGCCCTGGCCGGTGGAACCGAAGCGATGTCGCGGATTCCTTATTTGCTCATGGGCGCGCGATGGGGTTATCGCCTGGGCAGCAAAGAACTCGTCGACGCGATGTATCAAGACGGATATCGATGCCCGCTGGCCGACATGCTGATGGGTGCCACGGCGGATCATCTTGCCGAGATATATAAGATCACGCGTGAAGAGCAGGATGGGTTTGCCCTCGCATCGCAGCAACGTGCAGCCTCCGCGCAATCCAGTGGACGCTTCGGCGACGAGATTATCCCGGTCACGATAGAAAGCAAGAACGGTACGACGACGTTTTCGAATGATGAACACCTTTTCCCCGGTGCGACTCTGGACAAGCTGGCCAAACTGCCTACGGTGTTTTCCAAGAACGGCACTATCACCGCCGGAAACTCCTCTGGTATTACCGACGGCGCGGCAGCCATGGTTTTGGCAAGCGAGAGCTTCGTTCAGGAGAATAATCTGAAACCGCTCGCGCGGATTCTTGCCACGACTTCCGCAGGCGTCGATCCGAAAGTGATGGGGATCGGGCCGGTTCCGGCGGTACGCAAACTGGAAAAGAAACTCGGACTCGGTCTCGGCGAATTCGATCTGGTCGAACTCAATGAGGCTTTTGCGGCTCAGGTGATCGCATGCGATCGTGAGTTGCATTTCGACCGTGACAAACTCAACGTCAACGGTGGCGCCATTTCACTCGGCCACCCGACCGGTTGTACCGGAACGCGCATCACGGTGACGCTGCTTCACGAGATGTTGAAACGTAAGGCACGCCTCGGACTGGCTACCCTGTGCGTGAGCGGCGGCCTCGGTATGGCGCTGGCGATCGAGAATTGTCGGTAGCGTGGCGTTTACGATGTTCGACGCGATGAACATACTGCTTTGCTTGCAGACACTGCTACTGATTCGTAGCGAATGAGTGTCGCCTCAGTCGGCGGCGATCGCTTGAACGGCTTTTCGTCGCTGTTCTGTTTCCCCTCTTTGTTGCAGAAGCTTCGCAACCAGGGCGGTCCAGCCCGTCTGGTGGCTTGCGCCAAGGCCGGCGCCGTTGTCGCCGTTGAAGTACTCGTGGAAGAGCACGAGGTCGCGCCAGTGGGGGTCGGTCTGAAACTTCTCAGTCTGGCCGAACACCGGCCGCCTGTCTTCGCTATCGCGAAGAAAAAGGTGGTTCAGCCGGCGTGAAAGCTCGCTTGCCACTTCCCACAATGTGAGCGTTTGTCCCGAGCCGACGGGGCATTCCACTTTGAAATCAGCACCGAGATAATGATGGAACCTCTGCAGCGACTCTACGAGCAGGAAATTGACTGGGAACCATACAGGTCCGCGCCAGTTTGAGTTCCCTCCGAACAGGCCGGAACGCGACTCAGCCGGTTCGTAACTCACGCGGTGTTCCGAACCGTCGATTTGGAGCGCATAGGGATGCCGTTCGTGGTAACGCGAAAGTGCACGAATGCCGTGAGGTGAGAGGAACTCGCTTTCATCTAGCATGTAGCGCAATACGCTGCGCAGCTGGTCGGGAGTGACGATAGAAAGCAACCGGCGCTCTTCCTGCCCGGGCGTGCGCATGCACGCGACGTTGTTAGTCAGGTCGGGCCTGTTGTCGATGAACCAGTGCATACGCCGGGTGAAGCCGGGCATGCGCGCCAGCACGTCGGGCTCGAGCGTTTCCACCGCGAACAACGGGATGAGTCCGACCATAGAGCGCACTTTGATCGGCACGCGTGATTCGTCGGGCATGTGCAGCACGTCATAAAAAAAGCCGTCTTCTTCGTCCCACATATCGTGCCCGTTGCCGCCGCGGTGCGACATGGCGTTCGCGATGTAAAGAAAGTGTTCCCAAAACTTGCTCGCGACGTCCTCGTAGGCAGGATCATCTCTGGCAAGCTCAATTGCGATCGCCAGCAGGTTCAGCGTGTACATCGCCATCCAGGCTGTCCCGTCCGATTGTTCGAGGTGTCCGCCCGCCGGAAGGGGCTGGCTGCGATCGAAAACGCCAATGTTGTCCAGTCCCAGAAACCCGCCCTGGAAGACGTTCATCCCCTCAATGTCTTTTCGGTTTACCCACCAGGTGAAGTTCAGTAGCAGCTTATGGAACACGCGCTCGAGAAACTCGCGGTCGCCGTGGCCGCGGCGCTTCTTGTCGATCTTGTAGACGCGCCACGCAGCCCATGCATGTACCGGCGGATTGACGTCGCTGAAGGACCACTCGTAGGCGGGGAGCTGCCCGTTCGGGTGCATGTACCATTCGCGCAGCAACAGGATCAACTGCTCCTTAGCAAAGTCGGGATCGACCAGCGCTAACGGCAGGCAATGGAATCCGAGGTCCCAGGCGGCGTACCACGGGTACTCCCATTTATCCGGCATGGACATGACATCAGCGTTATAGAGGTGAGTCCACTCTGCGTTGCGTCCGTGAAGGCGGCTGGAAGGAGGCGGCGGAAACGCGGGGTCGCCCTTGATCCACTGCTGCTGTACGTAGTGGTAAAACTGTTTTGACCATAACAGGCCGCCGAAGGCCTGACGCATGGTGTTTTTTGCATCCTGCGAGAGATGGTCAGGGATCACGGTGGAGTAGAACTCGTCAGCTTCGCTCTTCCGCAACTCAAATGTACGGTCAAGGTCCGCGCCAAGGGCCTCTGAGCGTAGCTGGCGATCGCAGAGGCGCAGCCGGATCGTGACTGTCTCACCAGGCGCAACCGTGCGGACGTAGTGTGCCGACGCTTTCGTTCCGACCTGAGCCGGGTTCACCGCGTCGGTCTTGCCACATACCACATAGTCGTTTATGCCATCCTTCGAAAACGGCGGACACTCGACGGAATAGAGCCGGCGGCTGTTCGTCTCGTTTTCGCAGAAGACCAGATGGTCGGGGGATTCACAATACAACCAACGTTTACCCAGCGCAGGGTCGTCCAGCTCAACGACCCCGGGTATCGCGCCCGACTTTAGCGAGGGCTTCACGTCCTTGTAGCCCCAACACCAGGTATTTCGAAACCATATTGTGGGCAGCAGATGAATCGGAGCAGGGTCGTGTCCTCGGTTCGTAGCACAGATACGGATGGCGATGTCCTCCGGTGTCGCTTTCGCGTATTCGACCGTGACATCGAAATATCGATCTTCGTCAAACACACTGGTGTCGAGCAATTCGAATTCCGGGTCGTCCTTGCTGCGACGGCCATTCTCCTCGACCAGCTGAGCGTAAGGGAACTCGTCCTGTGGGTACTTGTACAGAAACTTCATGTAAGAGTGCGTGGGTGTGCTGTCGAGGTAGAAGTAGTATTCCTTCACATCCTCGCCATGGTTGCCCTGCTTTCCCGTGAGTCCGAACAGGCGTTCTTTTAGGAACGGATCGCGACCATTCCACAACGCAAGCGCGAAACATATGTACTGGTGGCGGTCGCAGATTCCGGCGATTCCGTCTTCGTTCCAGCGATACGCCTTCGAACGCGCGTGATCATGGGGGAAGAACTCCCACACGTCGCCATCCTTGCTGTAGTCTTCCCGCACCGTGCCCCAGGACCGCTCGCTTATATAGGGACCCCATCGTTTCCAGTGAGCGATGCGGCGGCGCGATTCCTCAAGTCTCTTCTGTTCGGCGTTCATGGCGTACTCCTGCCTGGGGATGAGCGTGTACTGGCGGATACAGCTGAGGTTCGTGTTCGGGTGGATCAGGCGTTTGCACGGAAGCGAAGTGCTTGCGACCTGGTGCAAATTCTTTCCTCACGCCACCTGTTGGATGACTCCGCTGTACCGCAAGACCTTATGAAATGTGAGTGTCTGTCGGGGAAACTGGCCGCGACCGCGCGAGCCGCATAGGACTGGGCCATGCGCCACTACAGGTCTAACTGCTCCTCTGCCGCTCTCGACGCGGCGGCGCCGCACATCGGACACTGGTGAAATTCTTCGATCTGCTCGCCCATGTCGCCGTAAACGAGCTTGTCGGCGTGATGGTTCATTATCGCGCCGCAGTGCGGGCACTGTAGCGGCGTGCTCATGAGGTCGCCTCCAGTGCAACGTTTTCGCGTCCGTAACGCAGCGTGCGTGCCATCCAGACGAGTTCATCGAGAAACTTGTGTATGCGCGGCACAAAGGCGCGCTCCAGCAACTTGCCCTGGCCGTCGAACACCTTGTGAACGTTCGAAAAATTCACGTCCCAGAAGATCGTGACCAGGCCGAGTTCGCGCATCACGGGCAGCAGGTCCTGTATGCCGCGCGTGCCGCCGAACGGCCCGGCTGATACGCCGACAATGCCCACCGCTTTGTGAATGTACTCTTTCAGGCAGCTGTCCAGCACGTGCTTCAGCAGGCCCGAATAGCCGTGGTTGTACTCGGGAGATACGACGATCAGTGCATCCGCACGCTCCATCTTCTGCGAAAAGGAGGGGTTCTTGATCGCCTCCCCGGCGTCGTTCGTCGGCAGCGGAAGCTTCGCGATGTCGATCAACTCAGTCTCGACGCCGCGCAGCGTCTGGACCTCGCCGAACACCGTGTTCGCGGCCAATGCGCTCATGCGGCCCTGCCGCACCGTGCCCAGCAGAACGGGAATGTAAAGCGGACGGACGTCCATGGTGACTCCCTTGACAGTTGCTGCGCTGATACGGTCGATGCAACTCTCGCCCAGCAGGCTTGCTGCTTCAGCTCAATCTTTGCCTGCACCGCTGCCGTCTGATTCGCGGTGAGGAGTTACGTGACAGGGAACAGGACAGGTAGGAAGAGAGCCGACCGGCAGAAAATATCTCGTGAGGACAAGGCACGACAAAAAATGGGGTGGCCGAAGCCACCCCGAAGTTCCTTTCGGAACGAAACTAGAAGCTGACACGAAGTGACAGCTGGACGATGCGGTTCGGCACGCTGGTATCGTTGATCTCGCCGAATCCGTAGTTGTTGATGTTGTAATCGCCGTAAAGAGCGAAGTTCGCGTGATTGAAGAAGTTGAAGAAGTCGGCACGGAATTCCGTGTTGACTCGCTCGGTGATTCTCGTCGTCTTAGCTGCCGAGAAGTCCACGTTCCAGGCGCGCGGGCCGTTGAAAGCCAGACGGCGCATGTTGCCTGCCTCGAACGGCTGTGGGTTGTAGAACACCTGACCATCGAAGGTCGGAGTGTAGGTCAGTGGATCGTAGTCGCCACAGGCGTAGCCATGACCGTTGTCCAGTCCACTCGGGTTCAGGACCTTCGGGTTGATCCAGTACATCTGACCGGTAGCTGGATCTGTGAACGTGCCGAGAAGTGCCTTCACCTGATCGTGTGACAGGGTGGTATAGGCCGGCATTGTACCGCGCCGGTTCAGAGTCAGGTAATTCGAAACGATCGAGAACGGGTTACCGCTCTGGAACCGGGTGATGGTGCTTATCGACCAACCGCCCACGATCCGGTCAAGAGCACCGTTCGCATTACTGAGCAGCCATTTGCCGCGGCCAAAGGGCAGGTTGTAGATCAGGTTGGCGTTGACTACGTGGTTCAGGTCATATTCGGAACGGCCATAGTCAAGACGCGTGTTGTTGTTGTCGATGAACGGTTCGAAACGGTTCTGCGTGTTGCCGTTGGAATCCGACAGCAGCTTGCTGAAGGTGTAGTTAATTTGGAAGCCGAAGCCGTTCTTCAAGGCGCGACGGGCTTCGAGTTGCAAAGCATGGTAATTAGATTCGGACCCGTTGATCAACTCGTCCGAAGCGTAAATGCCGGGGTTCGGCATGAACTGGATAGCCTGCGGGTACTTGGTGGCATAGCCAAGGCCACGACGCGTCACGTAGTAGTTCACCAGAGCACCGGGCTGCCCGTAGTAGATGTAGGTCTGGACCGTTGAGTTCGACAGCGAACCGCCGTTGTCGAACGTCGGGAACCAGGTCAACGGAATCGCGGACGCACAGGTTCCCGAAGCGGGATTCGGTGTGCCGCAGTTGAACATGTTGGAGCGGGCGGCCAGGAAGTCGGCCTTGAACGCCGCGTTTTCCGGACCAGTCTGCTGGTTCCAGTCAACGCCGCGCCACAGGTCCTTACCATAGGTGCCGATGTAGCGCGCGTAGATAGCGGTATTCCACTTCACTTCGCGCTGAATTTCAACGTTGATCTGGTGCGCGTAAGGCGTTTTCATGTTTTCTTGGAAGCCGAACGCGGTACCAGTGCCGTTACCGGCGGCTGCAAGTTGATCAGCGTAGGTGCGCACGGGCTTGAACGCCGGTGCCGGAACCGCAGGCACGCCATCCTGGAACTTGAGCGCCTGCTCTGACCAGGTCGTGGTGCCGGACAGGCCGAAGTTGCCGGACAACACGTTCTGCGAGGCGGTGATCATGTCTTCATTAACGAAGGACATCGAATAGCCGCCGCGGATGACGGTCCTGCCGTTCTTGAACGGATCCCATGCGATACCAAAGTTGGGAGCGAACTGCTTGTAGTCAGGCTTCCAGAAGCCACCGTTGACCGGACCGACAGCGCCGTTCGGATTCAACAGTTCAGCCTTGGTGTTGTCGCCGATCGGGAGCAGTGCCAGATTGCTGAGCTCGTGCAGAGGCGTCCAGTATTCCCACTTCAGGCCGGCGTTGATGGTGACGTTCGGCTTTACGCGCCAGCTGTCCTGCACGTAAGGCGACCAGATCGAATACTCGTACTTACGGATATTGGGGTAGCCTTGAACAAATCCGCTGCCCGAGTCTTTCGCCTGGAATGTCTGGGCAACCGTCTGAATGTACCCACCTAGGAATCCGGCATAGGTATTCAGAGTGTTAGCGTCCGCGGCAGTCAGGTTCGTGAAACCTGCAGCCGCAAGATCAGCAGCGGTGAGGCGATACGGCGCGGTCGCGGGGTTGGTGGTTGAGAGACCAAACGTGAGCGTCGGAGGAACTGAGCCGTAGTTGTAGGTATGCGGCGCGAAGTGGTTATACGACCCGCCGAACATGACGGTGTGGTTTCCCTTGGTCCAGGTCGCGTTGTCCGAATACTGACGCGTCGTGACGCTGCGCCCCTGAGGCATGAAGTAGAAGTCCGGAGCGGTGACGCCGAGCGTCGTCAGAACCGGAGCGTTCTGGGTGGTCGCGCCGGGCAGGAAATAGTTCGGATCCTGGCTGCGGCCAGTAACAAAGGGAACCGTGCTGGTGTTGTCGCCCATGCGCAGTTCGTTCACCATCGTCGGGCTGACGGTGTAACGCCACGCGCCCACCATCAGCTTGTTGTTGGTGGACAGGCTGGCGGTCGGATTGACGTTGATGTTGTCGATGTCAGTGCGAGCGTCGAAGTCCGTGAACCGAGTGAACACGAACTCGAAGCTGTGCTTCTGGTTGAGGTTGTAGTCGAAGCGGAACGCTTCCTGGTCACGGTTGGTTGGGTTGGCCTGCTGATAGTCGTAGCAGGTCTGGTTCGCACCCGGGCTGCAATCTGTCGCATTCGCAAAGGAGGGGGCCTTGATGCGGCTCAGAAGTTCCGTCTGAAGTTTCGGATCAATAGCGAAGGGAGCCAATCCTGCGGCAGTAGCTTTCTGATTGATCAGTTGCAGCACGTTGACCGTGTTGCCCTTGATCCGATACGTGCCCGTGAGGTAATCATCGTACGCAGGAATCGTCGTTTTCGTCAGGCCCTGCTGACGGAGTCGATAGCCTTCGTACTGACCAAAGAAGAACAACTTGTCCTTCATCATCGGGCCGCCGATACGGCCGCCGAACTGGTTCAGGTTCAGCTGGTCCTTCGGGGTGACGGGATCGGTGCGCTTGTTCCAGTAATCGTTGGCAGCCAATGCGCTGTTACGGTTGAACTCATAAACGCTGCCGTGGATCTGATTCGTCCCGGACGGTGTGGACATCTTTACCTGCGAAGCGCCGCCCACATTGTCTGCGCCGGGATTGCTGGAGACAACTGTGAATTCCGCGACGCTGTCCGAGGTCGGACGAGTCGGGATGAAGTCGTTCGCGTTGTTGCGGATGAACTGGTCGTTGACGTTGATGCCGTCCTGCGAGGTCTGCGTCCAACCCGGGCGGCCGCCATTGACGGTCGTGGTATTACGGGTAGCGTCCAGAATGCCCGGAACGCCAGCCTGGTTGCGGATGAGCTCGATCGGGTTGCGACCGTTCAGCGGGAGTTGACGAACCTGCTCGCCTGCCACTGTGCCGGCGACTTCCGACGACGTGGTGTTGATCAGGTCCTGGCCGGCCGTGACTTCAACTGTTTCGGACTTGCTGCCGACCTGCAGAACGGCCGTCAGCGAATACTGCTGGGCCGTGATGACCTGTACGTCACGATAAGCGGCCTTTTGGAAACCGTCTTTTTCGATAGTGACCGTGTACATGCCGTTGTTGATTAGCGTGAAGATGAAAGCGCCTTCAGCCGAGCTGGTAGCTGTGAGCACCTGGTTCGTGCCCTGGTTCGTGAGCGTAACTTTCGCTCCGGGTACTACAGCGCCACTGGCGTCGCGGACCACGCCCGCGATCGAGCCCTGTGTGCCCTGTCCGAACGCATTAAGTGCGCACGCCAGCACGACAAGCAGGCTCAGAAGAGCGACACACTTGCCGAGCGTACGAGAATGGGACATTTCGCCTCCTGGAAATCGAACAAACAACGATTCACGGACAAATCTGGTGAAGCAGTCGTGTGTTCGCCCCGATAGGTTGGGTTTTCGGATGGCTACACTGCTGCATGTAGCTGGCCAGAGTTGATGGTCGTCTAAGTCTCGCGTTTGCAGCACGATATGGTAACTCTCGTGCAACTTAGCTACAAAACTCTACATACCTTTGTGGAGGGGCTATGAGAAACCATATGACCGGGCAGCAAGCGTGTTGAGATTGTGGTCACAGTGAGTACTTGCGACATTGCCGTAGGAGTAAACATTCGATCTGTTCCTGCGGCCCCATCAACACTGGGTGATAAAATCCCTCCTTCATGCTTACGTCTGTGCTGCTGCGTTTGTTGGCGGTTGTACTCCTTGTGGCGGCGAACGCTTTCTTTGTGGCGGCGGAATTTGCGCTGGTCAGCCTCCGCGACACGCGTGTCCAGCAACTCGTCGCGGCGCGCCGGATCGGCGCCAGGACCGTTCAGCGGCTCCATCAGCGGATGGATGAACTCCTTTCCGCGATCCAGCTCGGCGTCACCCTCACCAGCCTTGCCCTGGGCTGGGCCGGAGAGGAGACCATCGCCCAAATCATTCAACCGGCCTTTACGCGCCTGCCTCACAGCGCCGTCTACACGCATACTCTCTCAGCGGTCATCGCCTTCCTGATCATCACCTATCTCCACGTCAGTCTCGGGGAGTTGGTTCCGAAGTCCATAGCTCTCGACAAGTCCGAGCGGGTCGCCCTGGCCGTCGCCGGTCCCATGGACGTGTTCATGCGGATTACGCGGCCCTTCGTTGTCATCATGACCCGTTCAGCCCGCGCATTTCTGAAGGCTCTTGGTTCGCGACCCATGGGCGAATCGGGCATCCACTCGCCGGAAGAGCTGAAACTGGTCGTTACCGCGAGCCGGCGGATGGGCCTCGTCCCGCCCTTTCAGGAGGAGATGATTGTCCGCTCGCTCGACCTCGGTAACCTGACCGTCCGCGAGATAATGGTTCCTCGTCCGGACATATTCTCGCTGCCGGCAGACATGAACCTGGAACAGGCGCTGACCCGCGTGGTGGAAGAGCAGCATTCGCGAGTGCCGGTGTTCGACCCGCAGCGCGGACCGGAATACATAATCGGGCTGCTCTACTCGAAGGACCTGACGCGATGGATGCGCCTGCGACTGGTGCTCGCGTCCGATCCGGCGGCCTCCGAGCGCATCGCCAAAATGCAGGTAAGGCAGATCATGCGCGACGTCCTGGTCGTGCCCGAGACCAAAGTCCTCGTAGACCTGCTGCTCGAATTCAAGAAGCGCAAACGTCACCTGGCAGTCGTGGTCGACGAGTTCGGCTCCACGGCCGGGGTAGTGACCGTCGAAGATGTCCTAGAACAGATCGTGGGCGAGATTGAAGACGAGTTCGACATTACGCCTCAACCGTTACAGCCCGGCGCCACGACCATGGTTCTCGACGGCTCAGTCCCGATCCGCGATCTCGAAACGCAATACCAGCTGCGGCTACCCCGCGATGAAGGCTTCGAGACCCTGGCCGGATTTGTCATGACACAGTTGCAGCGCGTGCCGCACGGAGGCGAGTCGTTCGAGTATGATGGCAGGCGATACAGCGTGCTGGAGATGGATGGTCACCGGGTCGCGCGCGTCAAGATCGAGCTGGCGCCGCAGGTCCCGGCTGCACAACCGGAGCAGCGCGTCACTTCCTGACCCGGCCTTCAGTGATCCGATACGTCACAACACGTCTCCTGTACACGCTCCCTGTTATCTGGCTGGTGGTCTCAGTGGTCTTTCTGCTGATTCACATCGTGCCGGGAGACCCGATCCAGCAGATGCTCGGAGAAGGCGCCGCCAGCGCCGACATTCAGGCCGTTCGTCACCAGTACGGACTTGATCTGCCCCTGGGCACGCAATACCTGCGGTATTGGAAGGGTGTGCTGCACGGCGACCTCGGCCAGTCGCTACGCTTCAACCAGAACGTCACGCACATCGTAGCGGAGCGCTATCCGTTCACGATCAAGCTGACCTTCGCGGCACTGGCCGTTGCCGTCCTGCTTTCGATTCCCGCCGGGGTCCGGTCGGCAAGGCGCAGGAACCGCTGGGATGACCGCGCCATCAGTTTCGTCAGTCTGCTCGGATTGTCCTTTCCCAACTTTGCCCTCGGCCCGGTACTGATTCTCTTCTTCGCCATCAAAGCAGGCATTCTGCCGGTTTCCGGTTCGGGCACCCTCGCCCATCTGGTGCTGCCGGCAATCACACTCGGCGGCGCATTGGCCGCGATTCTTACGCGCATGGTCCGAACGGCAATGCTGGAGGAACTCGGACAGGACTACATCAGGACTGCGCGCGCCAAGGGCCTCTCCGAGAACACGGTTGTTTACCGGCACGCGCTACGCAACGCCCTCATTCCCGTAGTGACGGTGCTTGGGCTGCAGTTCGGCGCCATGCTGGCCGGGGCCATCGTCACCGAAACGATCTTTTCGTGGCCGGGAATCGGCCGCTTAACGGTCCAGGCAATCGCGAACCGCGACTACTACCTTGTGCAAGGCTGCATTCTGGTGATAGGCCTTACCTACGTTGCCGTCAACTTTCTTACAGACATGGTCTATTCGCTGGTCAATCCCCGAATCCGGCAGTAGGTCAGTGGGAGTGCTCGTCGTCCTCCGCATCTTCCAATTTCATGGCGGTCTTTTTGTACCCCAAAGGAACACGGAAGACTGACGCGGGCACGACGACTCTCTTCACGTCCGAAATCTCGCTCGTCATGGTCGTTCGCTGTTCGCGTCCGGGGAGCTTGGTGATGAAAGTCATCACCGTTTTCACTGGGGTACCCTTCAGCCTGCTTGTCTGCTCCTCGATCGTGCGTTGCAGGTCCGGTCCCAGTCGCGTCAAGCCCGGCGCCTGTGACCCGATGAGGCTTGCCGCCTTGATGTCGCCGAGGCGAACGTCGTCCGCTACCCAGTATTCCTGCTCAACTGTGACTGGCGTATCGGTCTCCTCGCCGAACATCTCGGACCGCATCGTGTAGGTAAGCCGAAATACATAGTGGGTAGTCGCGAAACCCGCAATGGGTTCCCCGGGCCCTTCGCTTACCTTCTCAAATCGCGGTTCCAGCACCTGGAAATTCGAAGTTGTGCGCTGGAGCGCCTGTCCGGGGTCCCACGTTAAATAACTCTTCTTATCCGGGTAAATGAGGTACACAACGGATGCGCGCGCAGGCCGCAGCACGTAACTCGAAACGGGCGTGCTCGGCTCATCGCTCTGCACAAACAGCATCTTCACGCTCCCATTCGAAGTCCAGACCCGCGTCCGGGTGGCGGACTTAACCCCCTCCGACTCCGTCAAGGTCGAGAACGTGTACGTGGTTCCGGCAAAACAGCAGAGCGCCGTAGCAGCCAGGAGTGCCAATATCGCCAACGCACGTTTCATTGCAGCCTCCGAACAGAGCAATCGTACAACGGCCGGCAGCACAGTTCGAGTTCGCCGGACCGCCGCGCCGTCGTATGATGAGGTGATGGCAGCCGCCGCACCAGCCTCCGTAACTCCCGCCCGCGATTTCAGCCTCATCAGGGCGGGGAAGCGAAATCCGCTTGCAGCGGCAGGACTCGTGCTCGTCGCCATCTTCATCGTCTTCGCATTGTTTGCTCCCTGGATCGCACCACAAGACCCTGCTCATATAGACCTGGCGTCGCGCCTCTCGCGCCCATCCACTGCGCACTGGTTCGGTACGGACGAACTTGGGCGCGACATACTGTCCCGCGTGATCTACGGTGCGCGCATCTCGATGCTGGTCGGGGCCAGCGTGGTGGCAGGATCGTTGATGCTCGGCCTGATTGTCGGCTGTGTAGCGGGATACTATGGCGGCCATGTTGACCGCGTCGTGAACGTCATCGTCATGAACGCGTTCCTGTCGTTTCCGGGCATCCTCCTCGCCATTGCATTCGTGGCATTCCTGGGCCCGGGCATTCTGAACCTGATCTTCGCGCTCTCGCTCGGCGGCTGGGTCGGCTATGGGCGCCTCGTCCGGGGCCAGGTGCTTGCCGTGCGTGAACGCGAATTCGTCGAAGCTGCGCGTGCCATTGGTGCTTCAGACTGGCGTATCGTTACACGACACATTCTTCCCGCTATCATCCAGCCCGTTATCGTGCAGGCCGCCATCGGAATGGCCGGCGCCGTGCTCGCGGAAGCAACCATGAGTTTCCTCGGACTTGGCGTCCCGCCACCGACTGCAAGCTGGGGCTCAATGCTGAACGACGGCCGTTCGCATCTGTTCGACGCGCCCCATCTTGTGCTCTTTCCTGCAATGGCTGTGATGCTCGCCGTCCTGTCGTTCAACTTTATCGGCGACGCGCTGCGCGACTACCTCGATCCTCGTTCGCGCATAGAAACCGGTTTCTAGCTGATCAGTTTCGGAAATTTCGTGGTCCCGCGGCACGCTGCGTTTTCCACAGACACGTGCGAAACTTCTGCAACTCTCGATCGAACCCTGGGTTCAGAGCTACAGACCGGCAAAGTAGCCGAAATTTGACGAGCAAGCGGGGAACGGGGGAAGAGATGAGGGTCACGAAACTAACGATCGCAATCGCATCCTTGGCGCTGGCCATTCCGGCATTGGCGCAAACGAAGAGTCCGGTGATCAACGAACGCCGTGAAAACCAGCAGCAACGCATCGGAAACGGTGTAGAGAATGGCTCGCTGACAGCAGCCGAAGCCGCGCGACTCGAAAGGAAAGAGGCGCGAGTCAACAGGGAAGTCCGGGCTATGAAATCGGACGGGACCTTCACGCCTGCCGAGCGCGCAAGGGTCACTCGCCAGCAGAACCGGCTTTCGCACCAAATCTATCGCCAGAAGCACGATGCCCAGGCTCAGCCGCCCGTCAACAATGAGATCAACGCCCGCCAGCGCGCGCAGCAGGAACGCATCGGCCAGGGCATCAAGAGCGGTGAACTCACCCCTCGTGAAGCTGCCCGCTTGGAGAGCAAGGAAGCCGGCATCAACAGGGAAGTGCGTGGCATGCGTGAGGTCAATGGCGGTCCACTCACGCCAGGCGAGAAGAAGTTGGTAAACAGGCAGCAGAACGCGATGTCGCGAAAGATTTACCGCCAGAAGCACGACGTTCAGGCCCGCCGGTAATTCTGCATTAAAACAGTAAGCCCCCGATCAGTTGACCGGGGGCTGTTCCCTTTCTGGCCGTTCGTGCCCCTCAGTTCTTCTCTGCCGCTGCGATGTCCATCAACTCCATTTCAGCGTCGTGCTCCCAGTCTACGGACTGCAGCAATCGTGCGGTCTTCTCAACAGGAGCGATTTCCGGCAGCTCCTCCTTTGCGGTCGCTCCAAGTTCGGCAAACTTGCGAGCTGGCGCGAAGACGCGAGTCTCCATGGTACCCACGGCCTTGTTGTAGTAGTCCACGGCCTTGTCGAGATTCTTCCCGAGCCCCTCCATGTGGTCGGCTAGTTTGCAAAGCCGGTCGTAGAGATCGCGTCCAAGGTTTGCGATCTTCTGCGCGTTCTCCGCAATGGTCTCCTGCTGCCAACCATAAGCAACGGCGCGAAGCAACGCGATCAGCGTAGTGGGCGAGGCCGGAATCACCCGCTGGTTCACGCCCTGCTCGATGAGCGCCGGGTTCTGTTCGAGCGCCGCGCTGTAAAACATTTCGCCCGGCAGGAACATGATCACAAATTCTGGAGCCGGCTGAAACTGGTCCCAATACGATTTCGAACTGAGCGCGTTCATGTGGCTTGCGACCTGGTCGGCGTGGCGCTTCAGCAGGGCCGTGCGGGTCGGGTCATCGGTCGCTTCGCAGCTTTCGAGATAGGCGCAGAGTGGCGTCTTGGCGTCGACCACGACGTGCTTGCCGCCCGGCAGGTGAACCACCAGGTCAGGCCTGAGCCGCCCGTCCAACGTGGACACAGTCGCCTGTTCCTCGAAATCGCAGTAGGCAATCATGCCGGCGATCTCGACCACCCGGCGAAGCTGAATTTCGCCCCAGCGCCCGCGCACGTTCGGCGTGCGCAGCGCCTTCACCAGATTTCCGGTTTCTGTCTGAAGCTTTTCCTGCGATTCGATCAGCGAGCGGACTTGCTGCGTCAGCCCGCCATAAGCTTCGCGCCGGGAGTTTTCAATCGCCTGGATCTGGTGATCAACCTTGGTCAGCGATTCGCGGATTGGGTTGACCAGGTTTTCTACCGCCTTCTGGCGTTGCTCCAGGTCGCCTTGCGCCTGTGACTGGAAGCGTTTCAGGCTCTCGGTCGCCAGCGTCAGGAACGACTGGTTGTTGCTCTTCAGGGCTTCGGTGGCCAGCGCCTGGAACGCGTTCTTCAGTTCGTCGCTGGCTTTCAGTACAAGCGCCAACTTTTCTTCCGACGCTTTACGCTCGTGCTCCAGCGTGGTGCTCAGGGAGGCAGATTCCGCTTGCAGCTTCGCAACTATGTCATTTGATCGTGCCGCCTCAGAATGCGCGCGATCCGTCTCGCTGTGAGCACTCAGCAGTTGTCCTTCCAGCAGCGTTACGCGTTCGCGCAAGGCCGCCACGCGCGACTGGCCTGCGAGCCACGCGATGACTGCGCCTACTGCCAGTCCCAAGATTGCGGCTACAATTGCCATGAACATTCCTTCTCCCGTAGGGAGGAAAGTTTAGAGTCTCATTTGTCGAAACCAAAGAAGTCTTTTGCCTTAGGCATCGAATAGTAGTGTGAGAAAGCTTTACACACATTACGTTGTGTTTACTCTTTTGGTTCTGGCGTCTGCGGCCTTTGCGAAGCCAACGCCAGATATAGCCGGCGCTCGCCGATTGTTGGAACTCGTCGATCTGGACCGCACCAGCAAAGGTCGCGCGCCGCTCGCATGGGACGATCGCCTTGCCGACGCCGCCATGAAGCACGCCGAACTGATGGCCGACAAGGGAATGCTGTCACACCAGTTCTCTGGTGAACCTTCGTTGCCGCTGCGGTTGGCGGAGACCAGCGTTCGCCTGGACCGTTCCGGTGAGAACGTGGCCTACGACACCAGCGTGGAACAGGCCCACGTCGGCCTAATGAATTCGCCTCCCCACCGCGCGAACATCTTGAACCCCGATTTCAACGCCATTGGGATCGCCATCGTAAGGAAGGGCGAATACCTGTATGTGGTGGAGGACTTTGCGCATCGCCTTCCGGAACTCCAGGTCTCCGAAGTCGAACAGCAGGTAGCGGCGGGCTTCAATCGCATGCGCCGGGAAACCGGACAACGGCCTGTGCAGCAGACGCAGGTCGAGGGTTTGCGGAAAGCCGCCTGCTCCATGGCGAGCAAGGATGAAATCGATGCTCGCGGTATTCAGGTTCCCTCTGCTCGCCACATTCTGACATTCACCATGAGCGATACCGACCGGCTTCCGTCCAGCCTGCACGCGCTGGCGGCAAATCCGGACCTTGGCAGCTTCGCTGTCGGAATCTGTTTCCAGCGCTCGCCAACCTATCCCAGCGGCGTCTACTGGAGCATCATGGCGTTCTTTCCAAAGGCCGAGCCGCGCTCCGGCAGCCGGTGATTCGTTTCCGTATTCAATGTGCTAATCTTCACCGCAGCCATGAGCGCGTTGCCGCAATCCGAAGGAATGAGCAGGATTTATATCGGTCCGGCCGGCTGGTCTTACAAAGATTGGGAAGGCAAAGTCTATCCGCCGCAGCTCAAGAAAGAGAAGCATCCGGTCGAATTTCTCGCGCAATATTTCGACCTCATCGAGATCAACACGTCTTTCTACGGTCACATCCGGCCGGAGTGGGGAAAG
>JAEZPW010000173.1 GCA_023441255.1 Acidobacteriota bacterium | reverse complement strand
TCCCCAAGGTGCATGGTTCTTCTCGGGGCTGATACCTCTCTGTGGCTGTTTTTCTGCCGAATGATCGTTTCGCATCCGTGTACTAGACCCGCTGGTCACTCCGAACTGGTCTGTGTTCTACAATCTTCAGCATGCGCACTGCTCTGAGACTCTTCGCAGCCTGCCTCACTCTTGCCACATTCTGTTTCGCAGCTGACTCTCCACGCACGATGCGTCTCGATTACTTTCACACTGGCAACGATCATCAGGAGACTTTTTCACTTGACCGCATCGTGGTCGAACCGTTGCCCTGGCCCGGCAATCCGAATCATCCGATCGACGACACAAATCTCGGCAAGTATTACTTTGAGGTCCGCGACCGCGCCACGAACAAATTGCTCTACTCGCGGGGCTTCGCCTCGATCTATGGCGAATGGGAAACCACCGACGAAGCCAAAGAGATCAATCGCACCTTCGGCGAATCCCTGCGGTTCCCCGCACCGGCGGCACCGGTTCAGATCATCCTGAAGAAGCGCGACGCGCAGAATGCCTTCCGCGAGATATGGTCGATCATTGTCGACCCTAAGGATATGTTCGTCGATACGTCTGCCCCGCCGGCACCCGGCCCGGTGATCGCGTTGGAAAAGAACGGAGATTCTGCACAGAAAGTCGATTTCCTGATCTTAGCCGATGGCTACACTGCCGCAGATCGTCCGAAGTGTGAGAAAGACGGCCGCCGCCTGATGGACATTCTGTTCTCGACCGAGCCCTTCAAAGCGCGCCGCCACGACTTCAACACCTGGCTGATGTGCCCCGCGTCGCAGGACAGCGGCATTTCGCGTCCGTCGACCGGGGTTCATAAACAGACCGCGATCGGCGCGACGTACGATGCGTTTGGCTCGGAGCGTTACATCCTCACCTTCGACAACCACAAGTTCCGCGACGTGGCGCAGTACGCGCCCTACGAGTTCGTTGAGATCCTCGTCAACGGCAACACCTACGGTGGTGGAGGAATCTTCGGTCTTTACAGCACCGTTGCTGCAGATTCGCTCTGGGCACCTTACATCTTCGTACACGAATTCGGGCACCACTTCGCCGGACTTGCCGACGAGTACTACACTTCCGAAGCCCCGGTAAACCTGCCTCATGTCGAACCCTGGGAACCCAACGTGACCGCGCTGCTCGACGGGCCTTCGGGACTCAAGTGGAAAGATCTGGTCGCGCCCGGCACTCCCATCCCGACTCCGTGGAAGAAAGCGGAATTCGAGGCCATGGAGAAGGACATTCAGGCGCGTCGCCGTCAGATCCGCAAAGAGAACCGTCCCGAAAGCGAAATGGACGCGCTGTTTAACGAAGAGAAGAAGAAAGAAGAAGCGCTGTTCGCCACCGATCAGTACGCAGGCAAGGTCGGCGCGTTCCAGGGTGCCAACTACGATCCCAAGATGTACTACAGGCCGATGGTGAACTGCATCATGTTCACGCGCACCAACTACTTTTGCAATGTCTGCAAGAGGGCCATCGAGCGCGTAGTGGATCTCTATACAAAATAGAGGCAGCTCCTGTTCGCGCCGATTCGTTCGTCCTCGAATAGTACGACGTGCCGTTCAGTGCAGATGTGGGGGCGCCTCAACTTCACGAAGCAACGTGGGGCTCCCCCAGCGAACGGCAGATTTACTGCACCTTCATGCCTAGCGCCTTGATGTAGCCGTCATTCACGCGGCATTCGCTGAATCGGATCTTCTGCAGCAGCTCATTGAGAGTGTGATTGGCGTCTTCGATCGACGGTCGCGTCGCGATCAGCCGCTCGCTGTCGCCAATCGACTGAGGAGTTTTGGCAAATTCCACGATTCGATCCCAGTTTACCGGGCGCGAGAAGCTTACGATCGACGATGTGGCATCCATCTTCTTGTACGGCCAGAAGGTCCAGCTGACTTCGTTCGCCTCGAGCGTCTTGGTGAAGTTTGCGATCCACTCATCGGTGTTTTCGCCCGACTCTCCCATCCATATCGGCACGTTGTAGCGGTCGCGAAAATCGAGGTAGTCCTGGATCACTTCTTGCGTCGGGGCGGTCCAGTATTTGTGGAACGTGTACATCACGTTCTTGTCGAACGGTTCACCGAGCACTTTGAAATTGCTGTCCCACTGCGCGCCCGTGAGTATCACGACATGGTTGCGATCGACGTCGCGGACTGCGGCGACGATTCTGCGAAAGAGCGGTTCGAGTGCTGCGTTGTACTTTGCGAGTTGCGGGAAATGCGGGATCGGTTCGTTCAGCAGGTCGTATCCAAGCACCGTGGCGTTATCGCGGTAGTGCTCGGCAATCCGTTTCCAGGTTTCGATCGTCTGCGCCTGCGCCTGTGCATCTTCAAAGAGCCACGGATAGCCGGTACTGTCGTCGATGTTCGTGCCGGTTTGTCCGCCGGGGGCGGCGTGCATGTCGATGATGACGTAAAGCCCGGCCTGCTGACTCCAGCCGATCACTCGGTCGAGCAGCGCAAATCCCTCCGTGTTGCCCGGCGTGAAGAACTTATAGTGGATCGGCACGCGGATGGTATTAAACCCGATGCTTTTCAGGTACTGGATGTCGCGCTGAGTGACGTATGCGTCGCGGTACTCGCGCCAGAATTTTGCCGCCTGCTGCGGTCCCACCAATTGGGTGACGAGTCCCTCCATTTCACGCATCGACTGCGGCCCCTTGTCGAAGTGGAACATGTAGCCCTCCGCCACCATCCAGTTTCCAAGATTGGTGCCGCGCAGGATCAGCTTTTTCCCGTCCGAGTCCACAAGATACTTGCCTTCAGCATGAACGAACCGCGACTTCGCAAAGGCTGGCAATGAAATCAAAAGGCAAAACATCACTGCGAGCGCAAAACGCCTCATGAGATCTCCTCAAGATTATTGGGCTGAGTAGAAGGTCAAGTGTAACCCGCGAGAGCAGCGCTCGCACGCAAATCAGCGGATTGAACAGGGATTGCTGACGCTAGTAGAGTCGGAAGTTCACTTCGACGTTGATCTGGACCGGAACAGGCTGGCCATCTTTGCGGGCGGGTTCAAACTTCCAGAGCTTGACTGCCTCGATCGCCTTTTCGTCGAGTCCCATTCCAAGCGAACGCTGCACGCGAATGTCGCGCGGGCGTCCGTCGGGACCGATGATCACCCACAAAATGACCGTGCCCTGGTATTTTGCTTTGCGAGCTTCCTCGGAATACTCCGGATCAGGAGCATAGACCGCCCGGGGCGCACTCACGCCGCCACCAACACGATAGGCGCCTCCGCCAATGCCGCCGCCCCAGCCGGGACCGACGCCCGGTCCACGACCAGAACCGACTCCGCCACCGCTGCCGCTGCCGATGCCACCCCCAGACCCGGTTCCGTTCGAAGCGGGCCCAAGGATGTTCGACATGGGATCGCCAAGTTGCGGACCGTGCGGCAACACAATGCTTGGTGGAACCACCACGGTCGCTTCCATTGGAAGCTTTGGTTCGGGATTGCGGATTACGACCGCCGGCGGAGTGATCTGCTCAAAGGCCTGCTTGGGAAGTGCGCCTTTCGGAGCTGCGAGTTTGTCGCGGTCACCGCCACCGCCGCCACCGCCAACTTTCTCTGGCGCCGGAGGCAGCACGTACGGAGATACGTCTCCGCTGAACACTTCGGTGATCTGTGTCTTGATTTCCTGACGATGCTCGGCGACCCACAGTCCCGAATATATTAGGAGGGCCAAGGCTACACTGTGCACCGCGAACGAGACGATAAAGTTCGTCGGGCGAATCTGGTAGTCCCCATACCCCTCCCCGAACAAGGTCGGGAGGATGTCGGGCTTCGTTGCGGTCACCTTGTCCGCAGCTGCCGGTTTTTGCAACCCAGGAGTGCTCATGGGGAACCCGCCTCAGTATACGCCTGCTTGTACTTAGATTGCGAGAGGTCGAACTCGGCCCTGTCCGTCGTCAGCGGATTGTAAAGACGAGAGAGAGCGGTGATCGGCTCTCCGAGTTGTCAGACTCCGAACCTGTGCTCTCTACTTGAACATTGCCGCGAAGAATGACTTAACGTGGCCGAAGAACCCCTTCCGTTGGGGCCTCGATGTAGTGGACTTGTCCAGAGCACTGGAGCGCGTATTTTGCGCTCTTGCGCCAGGTGGTAACACGGTTTCACCGACCTGGTTCAATGCATCCGGCAAGGCTCCCAGCGTCAGGCGTGCCACGATCGGTGGTGGGGGCGCTGCGGCCTCAATCGCCCGATAAACGAATGGTGCATCGATTTGCACATGAATTTCGCCGTCCGGTGAAGGCACCGCGGTCTCGCTGTGCTGCGTCGCAACCGGCGTTCCGTGCTGAGCAAGGATAGCTTCCGGCGAGTTCGCCGGAAGTTGCACCTTCTGCCCAGGCGCAGCCTGCGTTTGCCGCGCCGCCACGGGTTGTTGTACCGGAGGATTCTGGGCCTGTGGCTGCGCAGGCGCGACCGGCTCAGGAGCCTGTGCAGTCATCACCGCCACTGCCTGCGGGCATCCACAATCTGGCGGAACCGAGCGGCTTGCATTCGCAACGGCGCCGTTGCGCAGGTAGACCTGCTCGCCGGGCAAGACCTGATAGACCCCGTCGCCCATCATTTCCGTTATCAGAATAGAACCGGTGTCGCCGTCCAGCGACCGTACGCACGTATTCCCTCGTGCATCTGCCCCGATGGCAACGTGAAAGTTCGCGGGCCCGGCCAGAAGTATGCGAAAGTCGGGTGTCAGCACTGTGTCGGCGGCGCCGCGCAGGGAGTATTGGGCCTCGATCGCCCCGGTCCCCATACCGATCACCAGGTCGCGTCCCGTCTGTGAATTCGTCAGGGACACCTTCGACCGCGGACACACGCGTATCTCTCCCCCACGTACCAGTCGCAAGAGCGCCGGATTCTGCCCGGCAGTGACCGAAGATCCGCTTGTCAGGCGAGTCCGTGATCCCGCCAGAACCACCGACCCATTCACCGAGGCGTCGGCCGATACGACCTCCGCGAGGGGCGCTTGCGCAGCGGAAGGAACGATCAGCGCCATGCCAAGGCATCCTGCCAGCAAGTACTTACGCGAAGTGTCGCGGAGCGGGGCCATCACGTCGAACCATCATACGGCACGTGTGCCAAACATTCGAGCGCTGAGTTGGATATTGCGCTCGGAGTTGGAGGAACCCGTACTGATGGGCTTAACTGTCGCCGAGAAATTCGTACCGCTCGATAACCGCCGCGACCGCGGTCGTGCTGCCCGAACCCCGCTCCACGCGGACTACACGTCCCATACACCGCATGGAGATGCTCTCGGTCAGCGTAACTTCCGGAGGCAGGGTGAGAGTGAAGTGGATGTCAGATCCCTCTGCCGGAGGCGCATCTACGTAAAAGCACACACCCCGGGCACTCACGTCCCGTGTGCTGGACTCGACGTCCCCATCCCCGTTTCCAACCTTCAACGCGATAGGCAGGCACAGCGAGAACCGCCGTGTAGCCCGTTTCTCGACGTCGAACGAGGCCATAGGTGCCTCCAATGTTGCCCACTAGAATCTCCTCGGGACCTCGACCTGTCAAGCAAAGGCGAGAGTAGCGGCCCAAAGCGGGACTGCGGCTTAACGCCGGGTCACATCTCCAGGAAATTGCGTACCAGCTTCTTACCTTCAGAGGTGAGAACACTTTCGGGATGGAACTGAACGCCCTCGATGGAGTAAGTCCGGTGGCGCAAGCCCATAATCACCGGCGTGCCGTCGCTGTCGGTCGTCCGAGCCGAGATTTCCAGTTCGCGAGGTAGTCCTTTTTCCTCCACCACCAGCGAATGGTAGCGCGTTGCCGTGAATGGAGAGTTCACGCCCCGGAAAATGGTGCGGCCATCGTGCTCGATCTCGCTGGTCTTACCGTGCATGAGGTTTGCCGCGCGGACCACGTTTCCGCCGAAAACGGCACCGATCGCCTGATGCCCGAGACACACCCCGAAAATCGGAAGTTTGCCCGCGAAATGCCGTATGAGATCCATGCTGATGCCGGCTTCTTGAGGCGTGCACGGACCCGGCGAAATCAATATGCGATCAGGCCTTAAGCGCTCAACCTCGTCGATCGTGGTCTGATCGTTGCGCGCCACGTTGGTCCTGGCGCCCATCTCTTCCAGGTACTGGACCAGGTTGTAGGTGAACGAGTCGTAGTTGTCGAGGACGAAGACCATACTCACACTCTCTCGCGTGCCATCTCCACGGCTCTCACCACCGCGCTCGCCTTGTTCACGCACTCCTGGTGTTCGCGTTCGGGGATCGAATCGGCGACTACGCCAGCGCCAGCCTGCACGTAAGCCTTTTTGCCTTTCATGAACATAGTCCTTATGGCAATGCAGGAATCCAGGTTGCCGCTGAAATCTGCATACATTACCGATCCGCCGTAGACGCCGCGTCGGACAGGCTCAAGTTCCTCGATGATCTCCATCGCACGCACTTTGGGCGCGCCGGTCAGCGTGCCTGCAGGGAAGCAGGATGCGAAAGCGTCGAGAGCGTCAAGTCCATCGCGCAGGCATCCCTCGATCGAGGACACGATATGCATGACGTGCGAGTAGCGTTCGATATACATGAGGTCCTGCACTCGCACCGAGCCATATTCGCTTACACGGCCAATATCGTTGCGGCCGAGGTCCACGAGCATCACGTGTTCTGCGCGCTCTTTCTCGTCGGCCCGCAGTTCCTGCTCCAGACGAACGTCTTCCGCTTCGGTCGCTCCTCTTGGGCGGGTGCCTGCTATCGGACGATACTCCAACTTGCGTCCGCTCACCCTTACCAGCAGTTCCGGCGACGAGCCGAGCACGTGCACGTCTCCCATGCGCAGGAAATACATATAAGGAGACGGGTTCACCGTGCGCAAGGCGCGGTAGATATCCAGAGGAGGTACACCGGGCTCAAACTCCATTCGCTGCGACAGCACTACCTGGAAGATGTCTCCGGCGGCGATGTATTCCTTCCCCTTCTTCACCGCCTTCTCGTAGTCGGCTTTCCTCGTGGTCGCAATCAGTTTCAATCTGCCCACCGGGCGATTGGGGCGTCGAGCCAGTTCCTGCGACGCCGTCCGCAGACCTGCGGCCAGCTTTCTCTCAATTCCCGCGATGTCCTTAAGTGCCCGGTCGTAAGCTTGTCGTGGGCTGCCCGTGCTTACATCGGCAGACGCCATGATGTGTATCTGGTGCCGCACGTGATCGAACGCCAGCATGCGGTCAAAGAACATAAGGACAGCGTCGGGGGCATCGAGATCATTCTTCGCCCGCTCCGGAAGACGTTCCAGCGTACGCACGAAGTCGTATGCAAAATAACCGACGGCGCCGGCCGTGAACGGCGGAAGGCCCGGCAACTGTGCGACCCGGTGTTGTCGCAATAATTCGCGGACTGTATCGAACAGCGTCCCCGCGGCGCGGACCTGCTTTTTACCTCGCCTGATCGTCACCTGCGAGCGCTGCGCAGACACCGTCATGTAAGGACGAACGCCCAGGAACGTATAGCGTCCTATCTTCTCCCCGCCCTCCACGGATTCGAGCAGGAAGGCATCGGGCTCACCTTGCGCAATGGCCAGGAACGCAGACACCGGCGTGAGCAGGTCTGCAGGAACCGACTTGACCACCGGCACAAGGGTCTGGCCAGCGGCAAGACGCACGAATTCTTTGTAATCAGGACGAAGCATGAGAGAACAAGCCCCACGCCAGCGAAGGTTGAGCAACGTTGGCGGGAGAGTCTGATTATAGGAGTGGGCGGTGGCGAGTGGCCAGTCTCTTCCAGTGCGGCGCAGCAACTCGCCACCACCCACTCCTCACTCGGCACTTGTTTTCAATCCAAGTTGCTTAACCTCAGTGTTCGTTACTATACTGCGGAGTTTGTCGAAACGACGCTCAGCCGCGGTTGCTGACGGCTCCAAGCTGTACGGCTCACCGATTCTTTCCTGGGCATTCCATTGGAGATACTGAATGAAAACCATTTCGCTGGAACAGGAGATCAATCCCTGGGAGGCGCAAGCCGCCCGGTTCGATCTCGCAGCGCAGAAGCTCAACCTTGACGAAGGCCTGTGGAAAGTTCTCCGCTACCCCTCGCGTGAGATCACCGTTCACATTCCGGTGCAGATGGACGATGGGCGCATCGAGGTGTTCACCGGATATCGCGTGCAGCATTCAATTGCCCGAGGTCCGGCCAAGGGCGGCATCCGCTACGCCCCCGATGTCACACTCGACGAAGTGCGCGCGCTGGCCAGCTGGATGACGTGGAAATGCGCAGTTGTGAACATCCCGTTCGGCGGCGCTAAGGGCGGCATTATCTGCGATCCCAAGAAGATGTCCCGTGTCGAAATTGAAAAAATGACGCGCCGTTACACGGCGGAACTGATCGAGTTCATCGGCCCCGAGAAGGACGTTCCCGCGCCTGATATGAATACCAACGAACAGACCATGGCGTGGATTATGGATACGTACTCCATGCACATGCGTCAGACCGTCACCGCTGTCGTCACGGGTAAGCCGGTGGCGCTGGGCGGGTCGCGCGGGCGGCGTGAAGCCACTGGGCGCGGCGTGATGGTCATTGCCGACGAGGCTATGAAGAAGCTTGGCATGAACCGCGACGAGACTCGTGTCGTCGTACAGGGCTTCGGCAACGTCGGTTCCAATGCTGCGCGCCTGATGTACGAAGCGGGGTACAAGATCATTGGGATCGCCGAATGGGACGGTGGCCTCTACAACGCCCACGGCATTGACATTGAAGCTCTCACCGAACACAAAGAGCGCAGCGGAACTATCCACGGCTTCAAGGGGGCCGAGAAGGCTGACTCCGCCGAACTGCTGATCAGCGATTGCGACGTCCTGGTGCCTGCTGCCACGGAGAACCAGATCACCAGCAAGAACGCCGCTGACATTAAGGCCAGAGTCATCATCGAAGGTGCGAACGGGCCCACGACCGCAGCTGCCGACGAAATCCTGGCCGACAAAAAGGTGTTCGTCATGCCGGATATTCTTGCCAACGCCGGCGGCGTCACGACCAGCTACTTCGAGTGGGTCCAGGACCGGCAGGGCTACTTCTGGAAAGAGTCTGTCGTCAACGAGCAGCTTGAGTACATCATGCGGTCGTCCTTCGAAGACGTGATCCGCTATGCCGAGACCCACAACGTCAACAACCGCATCGCCGCCTACATGCTGGCCATAGACCGGGTAGCTTCGGCGATCAAACAGCGCGGTATTTACGCATAAATCCAGCACGAAATGAGAAAGGCGGCCGATCTAATGACGGCCGTCTTTTTTTTTGCGCGTTCTGTCGCTTTCGGGTATCGGCCCAGACTCTCACCCGGGATACGGGTAGAGCGCCTGCGCGATCGTCATTCCGCTCACGGTGATTTTGGCTAATTCAGCAGTTCCGATTCCAGCCTGTTCTCCCAGCAGCAGGTGGTTGTCCGCATTCAGAAAAGGTCTAGTGCCGCGGGTACCGCGCGGGTCCGAATAGCCCATAACAGCCATTGCCACGGCATCGGTCGAGACCGGGTTAACTCCGGCTATGATCACGCCCGGCGCTGTTGGTGCTGCATTCGGCGCCCATGGACCTTCGCCTCCGCTCATTGCCCTGATGCCGTCAATGATGGCCAGATGTACGGGCCTGGCGGCGCACAGGTCGGCAACAATGCGCGGGATGTTGTAACCGGGGTCCTGCGGGTTTCTGTCTGTTCGCGCCCCCGGCGGCAGCGGAGTCACCCAGTGGCCGCTTCCGTCGCCATGAAGATTGCCGCGATACCCCGTCGCATTCTCCCCGCTCGTCGCGGCATCAGTGCCGTACAGTGCATTCGGGGTCGAGCCGAACAGATTCTTCATCGAGAGAGTTATCCCGGCAATCTGGTGCTGCTTCATCTTGGCCAGCGAAACGAATACATCGGTATCAGAGAAGGAGTGATTCAACTCGAAGTATGAAAACAGGTATCCGCCCGATGGCACGTTGCGCCGGGCATACTGGGTTCCTGAGCCGAGGTTACGCGTGTTCTCCAGTTCGATGTTTCCCAACGCAAGCAAAGTGGCCACGTCCCACTGTGCCGACGTCAGCACTTCTTCCAGGGGCTGCACGAACGGCACCGAGTCGATGAACCTGACTTTCCGAGCCCCGTTCGACAGCAGAATGGAAGCCAGGGCAATGGCCGTCCGGCCATCAGTGATATAGGACTCGCCCGGAAGCAATCCGAACTGGTTGACGAATGCTCCGCTGCAGGTCAGGTTAACCTTCACGGTCACAGTCTTGCCGTTTACCATGTCGCGGACACCGCCGATCAGATCGAATGCCTGTGTCAGCGAGTGCTCCAGCGGTGTTGCGTCGTATGTCGTGCAGGAAACGATGGAAACCTTTGCGTCGGGGCGCAGGTTCCCGCCGGGAGGCTGAATCGGTGGTGGAGTGCTGCTTCCTCCGCCACATGCGGCAGACAAAACAACGGGAGCACCTGCGGCTGCGCTGGCCGCCACCTGCAGGAACTCCCGCCTCGTGTAACGTCTCTTTTGCTTCACTCAACCCTCCGTCGTTGGCACGGCAATCGGATCGTTCCGCGGCATCGATCCGCCATCGCAACATCCTGCCCTGACTCGGCCCTCAACTTGGGTTGCCCGCAACAAGGTAAGAGTCGACGCAACGGAAGTCAACCGGGTTCCCGATTGGGCTCTCGCGGTCGTCATTGATTTGCCTCTTCGGCTGCGGGATAATCGAACGTTCCAAGCAAACGATGGCACCCGGTGCTCGTCTGCGCGTTGCCCTGTGAATCTGCCCAACTACATCACGATGACCCGGATTTTCATCGTTCCGGTGCTTATCTGGGTCTTGACCAGCAGCCTCTTTCACGGCACCGACGGCCGCCGAGAAATCCTTGCAGCGGCTCTGTTTATAGTGGCTTCCATCAGCGACGGCATTGACGGCTATATCGCTCGCAAGCGCGGCCAGATCACCACGCTTGGCATGCTGCTCGACCCGTTGGCCGACAAACTGTTGGTGACAGCCGCCTTCGTCGCGCTCGTGCAGTTCAATCCTCACATCGTTCCCGCGTGGATCGCCGTCATCGTTATCGGGCGGGAGTTCCTGGTGAGCGGTCTGCGTGCCATTGCCGCCACCGAAGGTTTCACCATTGACGCCAGCGACCTTGGCAAGCTGAAAATGGTGGTGCAAATCGTCAGTGTCGTGGCCGCCATCCTCGACCATAAGTGGTACGCATGGTCTCTCTTCGGCGGCAGATTCGTCATTGGGGTCCACCTGATCGCCGTGATGGCTGTATGGTTCATGGTGGCGGTTTCGCTGATCTCGGCGCTGGATTACTTCATCGCGTTCTGGTCCAAAATTGAGAAGTCAAGTACACGCCGGCGCAAGCGGCGGCGCCCATTTGTGCTGAGCCGGCCCAAGAAGTTCGGCGTTGCGCCGCCCGACGCAGTGCCGGGGAGCCCGCAACAGGAGAAATAGAGCAACAAGGCCAGCAGTTTGGGACCTGCTGCGAAATCCTTTTATGCCCAATTTCGAAAACCCGAGCTGTTTCGCCTCCAGTGGCCTGAGCGAATACTCGCCTGACGAGCGCCGGATGTTGCTCGAACTCGCCCACCGCGCCGTCGAAGCCGTGCTGGATGGTCGTGAACTGGACCTCACGCCCCCATCTGAGCATCTTGGGCAGCCCCGCGGCGCGTTCACCACTTTGCACATCGGTGAGCAACTTCGCGGCTGTGTCGGCTACGTTGTTGCCAACTACTCCGTCTGGCGGACGGTTGCTGAAACCGCAGTGGCGGCGGCGTTCTATGACACCCGTTTTTACCCCGTCACCAGCGACGAAGCCCCGAAACTCACCATCGAGATCAGCGTACTTTCTCCGCCGTTCCCTGTACGCCCGGATCAGGTCGAAATCGGCCGCCATGGCCTGATCATTGGAATGGGAGGACGCCGCGGCCTGCTCCTGCCGCAAGTTCCTGTCGAACACGGATGGGATCGCGAGACCTTCCTCGCCCAGACCTGCCTCAAGGCTGGCCTGCCCACCGACGCATGGCAACTTGGTGCCCAGATCGAAGCCTTCACCGCCGAGGTTTTCGCCGAGGAAAACAGATAGTCCATCCCACCGGTCCGTAATAGAATCCGTTTCAGTTCATTCCGGGAGATCAGAGTGAAAAGAATCGCCGCCGTTCTGATTTTTGCTTCGTTGGCTATCCCCGTGTCTATGCCGGCGCAACCGAAGACACCGCAAGACCGTGCCGCCGAGCAGGCCGCCAAGGAACAGCGCAAGGAGTACAAGAAGTTCGCCAAAGCGCAGCAAAAGGAGCAAAAAAAGGAGCAAAAAAAGGCCGCCAAGCAGATGACGAAGGAACAGAAGCAGGCACAGAAAGAAGCGGCCAAAGCCCAGAAGCAGGCCGAAAAAGAAGTTCAGCGCGCGAACAAGAGTTTGCGACACTGAAGAGGACTAGTCAGCACCAGCGTCGGACTGTTGGGCCGGCCTCACCGTTGTGCCGATTGTTCGCGGAGGGGCACGATTTCGAACTCCACTTGTATCACATCCTTGACCTTGACCGTCCCGCCGAAAAGCCTCACCGGTTTGATCGCGAAATCGCTCTGATTCAGCTTCACCGACCCTATGTAGCGGTCGCTTTTCCATGTCACCGGCACAATCACTTTGCGCAACACTCCGTGCAGCGTCAGTTCTCCCTCCACCGTGTACGATCCCGGAGCAGACTCGCTTACCCGCCGCGATGCAAAGACAATGTCCGGGAAACGTGCCGCGTCCAGCACCTTGTCGCTGAGCATCGTTTCCTGCACCTGCGCGCGGTCTGACGCGGATACGCCCGGGTCCAGCACTTTCATCTTCCGCGCATCGAACCGCAGCTCCACCACCTTTGCCGTCCGATCCAGTGTGCCCGACGCCAGTGGCGCCGCGATCTGGTGGTCGTGAGCGAAACTCGAGAACAGCCCCGACTTGTAAACCGCCACGGTGATCTTCGACTGCTCCAAGTTAATCGGGGTCGATTGCGCCAGCATGCTCGCAGAGACGCTCACCGAGGCCACAATTCCTAAGAAGGCCGCAGCAGCGCTGGTGTGACGCTTCCGCAACATACACCAGGGAAATGCCTGTCTGAACTTATTCGAAATCAGCGCCATGTTTGTCCACCCGTAACGACCGCTGCTGCCCATCTAGGAGATACAACACTCTCATTCCAAAAAGTTTCACGCCTGGCCTCGTCACCAGTACAATCCCTGACTTTTGCCTTGTGTGATGCTGGCGAGATTTTCTTTGCGTTGGCGGGTTATTTCCATGAACGATTCGTTGGGTGCGGTGTAACCCCGGACCGCGGTTGCGAATCAGATTGTCGGTACGGAGTGTGCACGTGCGGAACGTATACCTGAAATTGGTGCTCGCACTCGGGTTGTTCACGGTTTTAGCATCGTCGCTGCGGGCCAGTCAGTCGAGTTTTCCTTCCGCGCCACCTTCCCTCGACGAAGCTTTTCACGCGATGTACGACCTCAACTTCACCTTCGCGAAAGAACAGGTGAAACTCTTCGAGGACGCCCACCCCGTTGACCCCCTCGGTCCCGTCGCGGCAGGCGCCGCCGTGCTATTCGACATGTTCCAAAAGGACCGTGTTCTGCAGGCCGAGTTCTTCACATCCGACGATCAGTATTCGAAGCGGAGACCGATCACTCCAAATCCGCAGGCCGTGGCTGAGTTTGTGTCAGCCCTCAATCGAGCTGAGCAGCTTGGCAACGACGCTCTCAATCGTGATCCCGAAGACCGTAATGCACTCTTCTCCATGACACTCGTTCACGGTCTTCGCGCGGACTACGCGGCCCTCATCGAACGCCGGGATCTCGCGGCACTTCGTCTGTCCGGCCACGCCAATGAATATGCCCGCAGATTGTTGGCGCTTTCACCCAACTACTACGACGCGTACGTCGCCACCGGCATCGAGAAATATCTCGTCGGACTACGTTCCACTCCCGTGCGTTGGGCCCTGCGCCTCGGAGGCGTGAAAGGCGATGTTGACGAGGGCATGCAGGAACTCGCCCTTGCCGCTAACAAGGGACACTATCTCGCGCCGTTTGCACGGATACTTCTGGCCATTGCCTATCTTCGAAAGGACCAGCGCTCGGATGCGCAACGTCTGCTGGCGCAGCTTCGCGACGAATACCCGCACAACCCGCTCTTCGTCGAAGAACTGGCGCGGCTGAATGCTCCCCGCTGATAACAGAGACCGCCTACTTCAGTCCGAGTGCCTTAAGCGTGACTTCGTCTGGTGGACGATGCGCCGAGTCGTCGCCCGGTGCGACTCCGAAGTTTCCGGCATAATCCCACATTGTCCAACCCATGCCGTGGCGCTCGAGTGACGTGCGCACGTCGCGTATCCACGCCGCACGCTCTTGAGGATCGGCAAAGTCCCGGAACACCCCGAACTCGTTACAAGTGACCCGGACGTTGCGCTTTGCGGCCCAGTCCGCCACCTGCGCTATTTCCGACTCGATCCGTTCCGTCCCCCACCTGTCCTGGTCGTACCGGGCAATGTCCAGCTTGTAGTTGGCCATCGGCAACGCCTTGATCAGTTCGTCGTCGGCGCCAGGATGTGAGGGGTAATGCACGCGTGGAAGGTGGTGCCATATCTCGCTGCCCCAGGTCGCGCCCTGGTGCGTGAACGTGTGGGGATTATAGAAATGGAAGTTGTAAATCAGGTTGCGGTCCGCCAGCGGTTCCATCGCGATCAGTTCGTCGTCGGCCGACCACTTGTGTCCTGTCACGATGATAGTGTGGCGCGGTGCGACGCTCCGAATGGCCGTCACAAGCTGCGTCTGGATACCGTACCAGCGGTAACCGTCGGTCAGTTCCGGCTCGTTCAGCACTTCGAAAAAGACAAGCTCCGGATCGAAGGTGGAGTAGTGCTTGGCCAGCGAGCGCCAGAAATCGGTGAATCCCTCGACCTGGTGGTTTTCGCGCGCGAGCTTGTCCTTGAAGTCGCTCCCAGGATGGATGTCGAGTATGACGGCTAGTCCGCGGGACACTCCCATGTTTACTGCGTCATCCAGCAGGCGCAGGTAATTGGGGTCGATCGAATCGGGCTGCCCGCTGTTGAAAATAGGCCTCGGCTCGATGCTCAGGCGCACGTGGTCGAATCCCATCGTCTTGATCTGGTCAAAATCGGCCGCGGTGATATAGGTCGTCAGCCGTTGCCTGTCGTATTTGTCGGTAAGACTCTGCGCGAACCACTGGCTGAGGTTTATGCCGTGGCGCAGGTGGTTGAAGCGCGAATCGGGTACGCCATCCATTTGCTGTGCCGCCACATTTGCGCCGAACGACTGCAAAACGAGACCGAACATCAGTAACAACACCTTGGTGATTGTTCTGCTGCTGCGTCCAAAGGACACGACGGGGGAAGAGGTCGGTTTTAGTGTTTGCATATCTCTGTTCGCGTGAGTACTCGAACAAGATAACGCGACCAGCGCTCAAAGCAAAGAAAGTGGTCAGGCGGCAGCAGGAACTGTCCTCAGGCGGTCACAGATCAAAGGCCACCCGAAGGTGGCCTCTAATCCTTTTTCTCCGAACGTCTAGCGTTTCTTGAGCCCACTTGTAGATGCGCCTGCCGCGCGCATCTGCAGGTTTTGCGCCAGCTTAAAACTCAGTTCAGTCTCGGCGGGCAGCTCTTTCTTTCGTCCCCGGTAAACCTGTGCTCCCGCACCGGCACCGCCGCCCACTAGCGCTCCGATCGCCGCACCTTTTCCGCCGCCGAGCACTGCGCCGAGCACCGCGCCGAGGGCCGCGCCGCCACCGACATACTTCGCCGTCTTCTTATTTGCACCCAGTCCGCCGGGCGCACCGCTCTTGCCCTCTGACGCGGTCGTCAGCATGTATCTTCTGCCGCTGACCGTGACCGACTGAAGATCGAGATTCGTGTCTTTGCCGTCAGGGCTGGGCTCGGCTATCAGCCGGGCACGCGACCCTTTCGGAATTACGAGGTTGCCGGAATTGTCTGTCACGTCATCGCTGACAGTTGCCGTATACGCTGCATTGGCCGCTGGCTTCGCGGGGATCGCGGTATCCGTTCGCACCTTAATGGTGGTGCCCTCCGGGATCGTTCGTGTCGTTTGTGCGAATGCCGCGACGCTGAACAACACAATACCTACAACCAGGAGCTTCACTTTCATCACTGCCTCCTATTGTGCTGGCCATCTGTGACGAACTGGCGCTGTAGTGGAACTAGACTCTTGGATGCCGGTGCTTGATATCCCGCGCCGCCGTTTTGTCCTTGATTCGGGCGAGCAGGACGTTGCTCAAAGCGAAAGCAACCTTTTGGCCGGGACCTTAACTGGGTAAGGAAAAAAACAGTGAACTCTCGATTGAGTCACTCGTGTAGGCAAGTCACGTTTGGCGGCTAGCGTGTGGTGCTGCAGCTGCACGCACCGCATGATGCGCGTTGCAGCCGAAGTGCGGGCACCGCCACATTTTCATCGAGAGTCCCGATTCGAATTTGTCGATGTACATCGGCAAGCCGTCTTCCGGACACGCAATCTGCAGCTTCGTCTCCGACTCCATTTGCCCCCTGGAAAGGCTGAAGTAACCATGCCCCGTGCTGTATCGCCGGTGACACCCTTCTTCAAGACACGCGAAGGCGGGGAACCAGCGAGGCTCTTCATCCTCGTTCTGCTGTTGTATGACCACCGGTTCCATCGCGGCAAACGGATGTTTGTCGCAGCGCGGGTGGATGTCAATGCGGATGCTCACGGTTGTCATACCGCCCCCCATTGTCGCTCGCATGTTATGCCCGAAAACCCGCGACGGCTAGTGCAATGATCACCAAAGGCCGGGTGACCCACACAACGCGATTTTCGTTATCTGGGGACGCGACCTTCGCAGAATCGCGATACTATGCGATGCCGGAGTTACAGGGCGTTATGGCATACGATCAGGACAAAGTCGACGAAATGGTTTTAGCACTCCTGTGGCTGACCACCTTCGATGATCACGGGGATACGCGTGCATGGAAAGCGCACGACTGGCAAACAATGGAGCGCCTGCACGCCAAAGGCTACATCTCCGACCCGCGAAACAAAAACAAATCAGTAGTAGTGAGCGAGGAAGGTGCGAAGCGTTCTAGAGAACTGTTCGAGAAGTACTTCGGAAACTAGATCCCCGTGCAACCAGACCTCGGTCACGCCTACCGTTTATACCTTTACGTTCGCGCTTTCGGTCACTGCGCTGCGCTCCAGACGAGCGCTAGCGGGCGACACCTGGTTTGCAGTGCACACTCCGCGAGAACGGATGAGGACTTTTCGGGCGCGAACTCGTATTAGGTGGCCACGAGCCAAGCGAAGTTGCAATATCGGATAGACGTTTACTCCCAGGTTGAGCACGCTGAACCAAAACAAGGTGCTCCACGCAACCTGAATGGCGAGGTAGACGACGTAAGGAAACGTCAACACCATGGCCCAAAGATGAGCCGCTTCTGCTGCTTCCATCTCGGCATGAACCGCGTCCGGATCGCCAGGCCAGCGATTCAGATAGACTCTCGAGTTCAAGTAACGCAGTGGGGAGCGTCGCAGCAAAGTGCCGAAACCGTGAACACCCAGTGCACGGTAAAGGCGGCCTTCTATCTCCCATGAACGCACCTGCCGCAAAGAAAGCGGTGGCTTCATAACAAGCAAAGGTCGAGCAAGGCCCGTGAAGCCCAGGGTGGTGAAGGTCGCCACTATGGCAAACATTGGCGATGCGATTCCGATGGCATGCGCAGTAAAAACAAGGGACTTGCCAGATGCAAAGCTAAAAAGCACCAGTACTAAGACGTCCCGTAGCTTCTTAATATGAAAACCGAGAAGCGATCGCTTCGTGGGGCAGACGCTCATCCGACCAGTACTTTACGCCGACTCTCAGCAGAGTTCCACGACTGTTGAACAAAAAGGGCTCCCAAGAGTACGACGCAACATACGCGTTGGACCCCTACAGCATTGCCTTCAGATGTCTGTTGTGCACGAAGGTCGTTTCAGCGCATCGCGGCAAAGAGCGTGGCTACGCATCTCCGCCCATCCGGATCGCTATTGCAAAAAGTAGCTTTCGCTACTACTCTGCCGTCGCCATCAATCGGGCTGGGTCCGCGCGATTCTACCTCAGGTCCAACTACGGAACTGGAGAGCGTAATGAACAGAAAGCTGCACGCCGCCTTGGCGCTGGTTGCGGTAGTTTCGTTCGGGCTCTACATACTCGGCTGTGTCGGCTACGCTGCATGGAACGCCGACAGCACCAAGCTTCTCGTCCCTTACTACGCACCTGATGCGAAGGAAACAGGAGTGGTGCTTTTTGATCTCAACACGCGCACTTCACGAAAGTTGATGGTGCGGACGGGTGTTGATTACGGCAAAGTGTACATGCAGGCACAGTGGGTGAATGCGGCCACCCAGCCCTTTGTCCTCGTTACCAGCCAGAGCCATGACAGCAGCAGTGACCTGCATATGGACGCGTATCTCCTTCCGCCGAATGGACCGATTCGAAACTGGCTTATGCCCAGCCTCAAGGAGGCGGCTGCGATTGCGCCTTTCGCTGAAGTGAACGGCAAAGTCATCATTCCTTCGAGTTCCCTGACCCTGATTGATCTTCAGACCGGGAAGGCGATCGTGACCGGCTACGATCAGGGCGAGAAAGAGATCATTTCTCTCGCAACCGACGGCACGCGTGTTTACTACTTCCGCGAAGCGAGTCGGCCCGCGCCCACGGCGGAAAACCCCCAAGCCACGGAAAGCGGCATGCAGTTCGGGGAACTGACGATGCCGGAACTGAAGCGGGTCCGGTATTTTGAAACTTGGGACGCGGAACTCGCAGCTCAAGGGCTGGAGTGGAATTTTGCCGACCTTGTGCTTGAGCGTGGCGGTACGCGGTTCGCCGTCGGCGCCAGGCGCGGCCATGCCGCAACCATCCTGATCTTCAATGAAAGTCGGTTGGAGCGCTCTGTGCCCTTGAAAGTCCCCTCACAAGAGTGCCGGCTGGGAAGTTTCATTTGGCCAAGTACCGATATCGCGCTCGCGATCGTGGGGTGTCCTGCCGGCGATGACATCGCTCAGGTCTCGCTTGCTGAAGTTTCGCTTACGGACGGAACCGTTCGTATGACTCCGGTCGTGCGTCTGAATTCGGACGGCAGCGACTTCTGGGACAACTTCCCGGTGCTGATGAGGCCCTCCCTTGCTCCGAACGGTCGAACCGTGGCGATGATCACCACGGCACTTGATGACGGTGGCATCACTCGAGACAATCGCGCTCTCTTTCTGGTTGACCTGAAGTCGCCTGACCGGCACGTCAGGAAAATGGCAATAGCCGGGGTGACGAAGGCGGCAGCACATTGACCGGGGAACTGAATTACGCTTTTTCGTTCATCTGCGGCCAGAATAACTGCTGGTATCTCGGCGGTAGTGTGCTGCCGATGTGTCAGCGCTGTACTGGGCTTTATGTGGGCAGCGCGTGCGCGCTCCTCTGCTGGTTGGGGTGGCGCCCCAAACCGGCTTCGCTCGTGCTCTGGGCTCACGGAGTGTTTCTTCTGCTCATGATTCCGTTCGGTTACCACCTCGTGCCGCAGACCGCAGCGGTTCGCACCATCACCGGATGGCTGTTCGCTTTTGGTCTCGTGTACTACATGGCCACATTTGGGTTTCCCAGTCCCGTGACAACAGGAGCGAGGCCGCCGATAAAACTCGCAGCTTGGTCCCAAACCAATAGTTGTTACTACTTCGGCTGCCTCCTGCTTGGAATCGTTTTGCTCCTTGCTGCCATACATTTCGGTGCTGCTGTCGCAGCGCACGTCCTTTCTGTGCTCGCGGCGTTGGGAGTCGTCTCGTTGATGTCATTGTCGTTTGTCGTTTTCGTGACGTTGGCTCGCGGTGCTTTCCGGCGTTTCTCTCGAGCATGAATCAGGAACTCCTGCTTTTCGTCCGCCCGCCCCGGCCACTCTGGCCGTTTAACGGTCCGAGTACCGCGTTCTGGCCTCCTCTTGCTTTCGCGTCGATGGCTGCAGCCCTCCGTGAATGCATTCCCGATCTGCAGGTCGCCATCATCGACGCTCCTGCCCTGCAAATGGGCTGGGCTTCGCTCGAGAAGCGTCTGGCGTCCTTGCGTCCTTCGTATATCGCCATCGGTGAAGAGGCTGTAAGTTGCGTCGAAGGACTCCGCCTCGCCCGCTTTGCAAAAAAAATGGGAGCACGGGTCATCGCCGGTGGGTGCTTTTTCGGAAATGTGGCGCCTGCTGTCGTTGAGTCACGTCAGGTCGATTTCGTCGTTCACGGTGAAGGCGAGCAGACTCTCGTGGAACTTGTTCGCGTTTTGCGGTGCGGCTCGCAACGCGACTTTAGGTCCGTCGCGGGACTGACGTTCCTCGACGGCGAAGAAGTGGTCACGACCGCATGGCGTGAACCGATTTCCGATCTGGATGACTTGCCATTTCCCGCCTACGATCTTCTCCCCGTCCAAGCCTATGGCGGTGCCAGTCGCAATCATCCGGCATTCGCTGCCCTCGAAATGGGCCGCGGGTGCGCGCACGACTGTGCTTTCTGTGTCCTTTGGCGCCAGATGGGAACCGCTCGCGAGGGTCAGATTCGTCCGAAGCTTCGCACGAAATCGCCGGAGCGTTTACGCGAAGAGGTTCGCCTGCTCACCACCCGATACGGTCGAAAGTATCTGGGCTGGGTGGACCCCTGTTTCAACTCGCATCCAACCCTCCCCGCACGACTGAGCGAGATGCTTCTCGCCGACGGCATCCGGGTGGGGCAAAGCGCTTGGGTCCGCAGCGATTTTCTCGAGCGAGACCATCGCTCGGGCGCACTCAAGACGTGCGTGAATGCCGGACTTAACGAGATTTACATCGGCATTGAGCGCACCTCCGCCCATGAGCTTGCTGGCCTGCACAAATCCGCACCACTCGATGTTCCCGGCATCCTTCGCGAACTCTCAGTGGCTTACCCTGAGCTCTGCCTCGTCGGATCGTTCATCTACGGCCTCCCCTCGGAAACCCCGCAGACGCTCCGCGCGATGCTTCGCACCGCATACACTCTCCCGCTAGACGTCGTCTTCTTCATCCCGCTCACGCCACTTCCCGGTACCCCATACTCGACCGGAGCCCCTTGGGACGACACCGGCGAGCAGTTCCGGTCCTGCGACTTTCTACCGCACTTCGATCGCACCTCACCCCTCGACCGCCATCTTGCATGGTCAATCCTGGCCGACTGGCCCGCAGGCAGACTCAAAGACAGAATGCGTGTCCTGTTCTCCAGTAGTGCCCGCAGGCGCCGCGTCAGCTGGCATCACAACATGCGCGTCATTTCCTACTTGTTCCGAGCCTTAGTGGCGGGTTTGCGACACAGGTCGGCCATGCGTTACCCCAGCTGGTACTACGATTGAACACTGCGCAGCAAGGAGGCGCCATGTTCGAAACCGGTCTGCTGAAAGATAAGCGAATCCTCATCACCGGAGGCGGGACAGGTCTCGGTCGCGCCATGGCGGAGCGTTTCCTCCGTCTCGGTGCCCACGTGCACATCTGTGGAAGGCGCGAAGAAGTGTTGCGCCAAACGTCCGAGGAACTCGCGCGCTCCGGCCTGACCAACATGCGCTTTACGCCATGCGATGTCCGCGATCCAGACGCAGTCGAATCCATGATCGACGCCATTTGGCGCGACGCTCCGCTCAACGTCCTCGTGAACAACGCGGCCGGCAATATCCTCGCCCGCACCGAAGAACTCTCGCCTCGCGCCTGGGATGCCGTCCTGGGCATCGTCTTGACCGGCACCATCAATGCGACGATGTCATGCGGACGCCGCTGGCTCGCCGCGTGTGAGCGCGCAACCGTCCTCAGCGTCTCCACTACCTACGCCGCAACCGGATCCGGCTCTGCTTTCGTCGTGCCGTCCGCTGTCGCGAAGGCCGGGGTAGCCGCCCTGACCACCAGCCTTGCTGTCGAGTGGGGACCGCGAGGGATCAGGCTGAACGGCATTGCGCCCGGCCCTGTCCCGACCGAGGGCGCCTTCTCGCGCCTCATACCCAGCCCCGAACTGGAGAAAGCCGCGCTTCGCCGCAACCCGCTGCGACGTTTCGGCACCCTTGAAGAGTTCTCCAACCTCGCCGCCTTCCTTGTGAGCGACGGCTGCACCTACATTAACGGCGAAATCGTCATCATGGACGGCGGCGAGTGGTTGCAGGGAGCAGGCGAATTCTCGGAACTCGGTGGGTCACTGCGCGATGAAGATTGGCAGGCGCTGCGCCCCAAGAAACGCTGACTCTCAATCGCGAAATCTTGCGGCGCAGCAGCGGTGTTCGACAGGCAACTTCGTTACTGCGCGGTCACCACGGGCACTACCACGCTTGCGGCAGCAGACGGATTGTCCCGCAACCGCACATAGATCGTCTTGTTCTTCGGCACCGCCGGTATTCCCAGCGTGCGCGCGATGAAGCCATCCGGAATCGTTACCGAAGTTGCGAACTGCGGGTCCGTACTCACTGAATCCAGCAGGAACAGCTTGTCACCCACGAGTGTGCATTGCTTTTCCGGAGGCGCCGTGCACCGCACCTCCTTCAGCACGGGAATGCGGACCAGGTCGGCCAGCGGCTGCCACGACCCCGCCAACCCGTTCTCAGACAACGGGCGAAACTTCAGCGGGCCGAAAGCCGACGGCCCCAGGTGCTTCATCGGGTCCAGCACTGCGACGACTGTTTTTGCGTCCTGCAGGGTCAGGTTCCCGTCTGCGGCGCTCAGCAGCACCCGGAACGAGTCATCTGCCGTGGCCACTTCCACTTTTTGTGCCGGCGGAAACGTGTCCGGCACGCGCGCCTTTAGCACGAACGTGAGCGTCCCATCCTGCGGCAGTTCGTGGTCGCCTTCCAGTCGCACCTTGGGCGAACCGGGGTCTTCCGGTAACTCCACTTTCTTGCTGATCAGGTCCGTTGCCGGGCGCGGTTGTTCTACCGTCACCTTGACGTCCATCACACGCCCGTCCTTCAGCGTGGCGCGCGCCGTGACTGAATCCCCCGCGTTGAGCGACGAAGCGGCTGTCGCATCCTGTGCCACGACCTTCAGCTCATCAATCTGGTGTGCCCGTGAAAGGCCCGCCGGGTCGAACCGGATATCCTTCACCTCCAGCACCGACACTTCGTCCAGTCGAGTCCCCTTGAGAACGCCTTCGGAGTCTCCCGCATGGATCGTGAATGCGTCCAGCCTCCCTGCTTCGGCATAAGTATGCAGCAGCACCTCGTCAGGCTCGCTCTGTCCGAAGCTCTTCACCTGCAGCATTACCCAACCCGGTTGCGCGGCACCCAACGAAACCTGCACTTCCAATTCGTCGGCCTTTACCGCTTTCCACTTGGTCTCAAGCGGCTTTCCGTTTGCATCCACCAGGCTCACTTCCTTCACGCAGCATGCGTCACCTGCTTGGAGATGCACAGTGTCATCGCGACCCACGATCAGCGCGCTGGCGTCCCTCGACGCCACCACCCATCTCGCCGGACTCGAACTGCGCAACCTGAAGCGAGGTCCCTCGAACGTCTGAAAGCCCCACATCCCACGCAGGGTTCCCGTCACCTCCCCATCCAGGTCCTTGGACTTCAGCGAACTCGTATCCACAACGAGTCCGCCACGTGCGGGATCAGCCTCAACCGGCAAGTCGAAGGCCTCGCCAGACTTTGCCTGTACGTGCAGCACCAGTTGATGTGCCAGTTCGGTGGCGAACACCAGGGGAGCTCCCTCCACCGGCAGTACCAGATCCGGGTTGTCCAGGCAGAATATCTGTGCGCCAGCTGACGGTCGCAGCCGCGGCAGTACGGCTGATCCCACGTGCGGCAATCCCACCACAAGCACCGACTTCGGATCACGGAACGACGGTGGATTATTCAGGCGCAGGTTCAACGCGTCCGACCTGGGAACTGCCAGCGCGGGAATGTACTGATAACGCGCGGTGTGCGCATTGCCCAGGATGCGCGCGATGTCCACGACGGCGCCTATATACGAGCTGTAATATCCACGGCCAGCCTTCGGCGTGTAACTGATGTCCGAAAGCAGACGCGCCGGATCGCCGGTCGTGAGCGTGGCCACCATGCTCTGGGTGTTGGCGTCGTCGAGAACCAGTTGCTCAGTATGCTGCGTGAGGCAGGGGACCTGCTCAGCCGTCGGCTTGTCGAAGCACTGCTGGTCCAGCTTGATGTTGAGTGACCTGGCAAGGAGCACTGTTCGCTTCTTCAGTTCGTCGGCATCCGTGGTCATGGCGCGGACAGCTTCCAGGTAGGTTTCAAGCCGGCGCCGGTCGAGGCTCGCCAGCTCCAGATCCTGCGACGCTCGCACAAACGAGCCGGGCTTGCCGCGAACCGCTTTCCGGACTGCGCTGAACCCTCCCCCCGTATCGGGTGCCAAAAACACCAGCGCCTGCTGTGCCTCTTGTGGCACCGTGACAAATACGCCTTCCTCCTGCGCCGCGCGTGTCCACGTGTCGACCCTTGTGAACCAACTCTCGGGTGGAGGATTCGTTGCGCCACGCAAGAAGGTCACGATCATCACGTATCGCGCCGATTGGCTTTCCGGCAGGTCGGCACGCAGCCAGATGCGGTCGCCCGGTTGCAGCGTCGGCACGTTTGAGATCGGAAGCGTTTTCGCTCCGCGCTGCACGCGCATGTCGATCTGCGGCCCTGCCAGGTCAAACACGCCACCTTGCGCGAACGTTACTCCGCTCAGTGCCAGCAGGCACACAATAACCAGCCAGCAACGCCGGGATACACCACCAACCGTGAACAATTCGGACCTCCACGCCGGACTGCTTAAGAGCAGCGTAAATAGCTGGATTCATTTTAGCCCTACGTCGCAGTCCTGTATCCCGTTGTTTCGAAGTGGGATTTCCGCCATGTTCGCAAATCGCTCTGGGCTGCCGTAGAACTTTGCGTATCAGGCACATGAGGAAGGCTATGGGCCATTTGCACTACCCACGCGAGACAATCTGGACGTGTCTACCGCAGATGTCTTGGTGACAGGACGTGTACATCATTGTTGTAAACAAGGTAAGTTCATGGCATCATCAACCGCTACATAGCACTACAAGGCGCGCATTAACTCGCTACGGCAGGGGACAAGTCGAAACCTGCTTCCGCAGCACTTCAAGCGCGACTTGTCGTTGCGATGGCAGAGCAGCTTTAGAACGGCCAGAGTTGTCGAATCAGGTTTTTCTTGGCCGCGATTTCTGCGGCACGAGTATGTAGTAGGTACAACGCAGTGCATGAGTTCTTGTGGAGGCAAGACGTCAATGAGAAGAGTCTGCGTTTTGGCAGCTGTGCGGAGAGTGCCAGTGGCACTCTGCGTCATAGCGTTGCTTGTCCTTGCAACAGTCCCTATTTTTGCGCAAACCGTCACCGGCAATCTAAGCGGTCACGTAGCCGACAAGACGGGCGCATTCTTGCCGAACATCAAAGTTACGGCAGTGAATACGAGCACCGGCGCGACGCGCGAAGCAACCACCAATCAAGAAGGATATTACCTGTTCAGCTTTCTTGCGCTCGGCACCTACGACGTAACGGCGGCCAATACCGGCTTCCGCACGCTCAAGAAACAGGGTGTCGTGATAACACTGAACAACACGACCGTGTCCGATTTCGCGCTTGACGTTGCTTCGACTTCCACTGAGATCGAAGTACGCGGTGGGGAAATCCCACTGGTGGACACTACGAGCGGCGAAATCAAGACGGGCCTCGATGAACAACAGGTAGCGAACACACCGATAGCCGGTCGCAATTTCATCTCGCTGGTCGAACAGGTCCCCGGCTTCCAGCCGGCGCCGTTCAACACGTCTTCTAACAACCCGACGAACTCGACCGGTTCCTACGCCTCATTCAGCGGACAGGGAACGCGCTCGTCGACGTTCCAGATCGACGGCGTCAACAACGACGACTCTTCGGAAAACCAGAACCGGCAGAACGTCAACATCAGCGCCATTAAGGAATTCAAGGTGCTGACGAACTCATACTCTGCCGAGTTCGGGCGCGCGGGCGGCGCCGTCGTCCTCGTGCAAACCAAGTCCGGCACGAACTCCTTCCACGGCGATGCGTACGACTACATCCAGAACGACATCTTCAACGCCAACGATTTCTTCTCGAACATGTCGGGCGCGAAGCGGCCGCCCGTGCGCCGTAACCAGTACGGTGGCACCTTCGGCGGCCCCGTCATCAAGGACAAACTGTTCTTCTTCACCAGCCTGGAGCGGGTCTCCAACGTCGGCAAGGGCAGCGAGACGAGATTCACCTGGCTGCCATCCGATACACCGCACGCCTGTGCGCCGGGAGAGGTACCGAAGCCCGGTGGACCTTACTGCGTAGATCCGGCGACGCACCCACACATGGATCGCGACTTGAATTACATGAAGAGCGTCATGGATCTGTGGAAGACGAATGAGTTGTCGGGCGTGGAGCCCAACGATCCCGTCGCTTGCGCCCAGATGATCAAAACCGGCCGTGCGAATCGCTGCGTGCACGTCACCGGCCTGGGATGGACCCAACCGATTTCCGACTACTCAGGAAAGATGGATTGGACAACCAGCAACAACACCAACATGAACCTGCGGTACCAGTACAGCCGGCAGCGTACCCAATCGGCGCGCCTGATCCTGGGCGACAACTTCGGCTCTAACAATAACAAGCAGTACAACATCGCTTACACCCTGACGCACGTTTTTAGTTCGCGGCAGACTGGCGAGTTCCGCTACGGCTTCGGGAATCGCAACACGAACCAGAATGTCTCCGATAGCAATGACATTCCCATCCTTCGCTTCAGCGGCACCAACCTCTACGATCCGTCCTTGACCTCGGACACCATGAACTATGCCGGCACCGTAATTGGAACCTCGACGAACGTGCCGATTAACCGCCACCAGCGCGACCACCAGTTCGTATACAACCACATGTTGGTGCAGGGTCGCCATACGCTCAAGTTCGGCGTCGATCAGCGCTTCCAGGCCCTCGACGATATTGCCAGCGGCACCCAGCGCGGATACTGGACGTTCGGTACCCCGTACCTCGCATCCGCGATCACAAAGCCAATCACCGACCCTGGCGCTGGCTTCACTCCGTGGGAGATGTTCCTGCTGGGCTATACCCAATCTTGGCAAATGGGATACGGCGACCCTTGGGCGGAGAACCGTTTCAAGGAAAGTATCCTTTACGTGGAAGACTCCTTCCGCGTTACGCCGAGCTTGACCATGAATCTCGGTGCGCGCTGGGAAGGCGTTAGTGCTCCTCACGAAATTCACGACAAGTTCAGCTATGGCTACGGTGGCGATTGGAACAACTTTGAGCCGCGCGTGGGCATCGCCTGGTCGCCGTCGGCGGACAGCGGTTTGCTGTCGAAGATCACCGGCAACCATGGTGATTTCGTGATTCGCGCGGGCTACGGCCTGTATCACAGCCGTATGTTCCAGTCCGTCTTCTCGCAGAGTGGCTTGAACTATCGTTTCCAACCGCTCAACGGTTTTCTTGGTGGCATGGCCAGCCCGTGCCCGAGCAATCCTCCGACCTCGTGGAATGGCTTTAACCTCGGCGGAGCGAATTGGGAAATCTCGGATCCGAGCTGCGGCTATACTTACGAGAAAGGCGAGATCTCTCCTGCCAGCTACACCGCTGCTTACACGGCGAACGGCGTCAAGTACGCCGGTGGCGTGTTGAACACCAACTTGCTGATTCCCGACAAGAACTTCCACCTGCCGTACGTTTCGCAGTGGAACCTCACGGTCGAGCGTCAACTGCCGCACAAGATGGCATTGCAGGTTACGTATAACGGCAATCGCGGTATCGGCCTGCCCTTCTTCAGCGGCATCAATGATGCGCGCTTCCCGATGGAATCGCCCCTGGTTTCCGTAGACGTGGGTGGAGGCGTGTTCAAACCGGTAGTCTATGACCGCGTGTGCAGAGATTACACGGATCCGATTTGCGTCGTCACGACAACGGCCGGCGCGATCGATACTACAAAGAGCGGCGCGCTGCGCTCGTTCTCGGGTTACAGCAGCACCACGGCAACCCTCGCCCAAAAAGGCATCGTGATCGTCGACGGCGTGCCGCACGGCTACATCTCGCTTGGCAGCCCGCAGGCGTCGTACCGTCGTCCCGATCCGACCATTGGACGCAACACGTTCCTCAGCAACTTCGCCTACACCTACTACAACGCCATGGTCGTGAAGCTGACAAAGGCGACCAGCAAGGGCCTGACCTTGTCCGGCTGGTGGACATGGAGCAAGACCATGGACACCGGTTCGGAAGCGACCGTCACCAACACTGACCTTACCGCCCCGGTAGGTGCCGCAAATCCGCAAGCTTCGTTGCGCGCGCTGTCGAGTTTCGACCAGACACACCGTGTTGTTGTGTCCGCGTCCTATGACACGCCGTGGATGAAGAAACAGGAAGGTTTTCTCGGACGAATCGTAGGTGGATGGACGATCAGCGGCGTAACTACGTTTGCTTCTGGTCTGCCGTTCTCCTTGACCGCGCCCGACTTGAACCTCGACGGTGTCGGCGGCGACTACGCGGTAGTGCTCGATCCCAAGGTGATCGGCCGCTCGGTGGACAACGGCCATGCATTGAGCACGTGTCCGACGGCACTTAACGCAGGCCGCTGCGTCCACACCATCTCGGAACTGGCCCTGCCCTACTCCGCGTTTCTGCCCAATGGGAACAGCTATGTTGGTGACAACATTCCGCTCTTCCCGGGACAGGATTTCGGTCCGAATACCGTGCGCCGCAACTCGTTCTTCATGCAGGGACAAAAGAACACGGACCTGGCGCTGAACAAGAACATCCGCACCGCCGAGCGAGTCCAGCTCTCGTTGCGCTTTGAGTTGTACAACGCCTTCAATCGGGTGACGTTCGGCCGGCCGTCCACGTCGGTGAACACGGCGCAAAGCAGTATTGCCTCGCTCGGCCTTATCACCAGCACCATCAACTTGCAGAACTACGTGAACTCGGCCCGCACCAGCGGCGCCCGTATGGGCCAACTGGCGCTACGCGTCGTTTTCTAGTTCAACTGACGTTTCCAACCCTCCCCGTGGAACGGGGCATCGGGCCTGCCTTACGGCAGGCCCGATGTGTGTAGCAAGTGGTCGATAGCTGCTGGCACGGTGTGCTTGCGACGTCGTGAGCCGATGCTGATCGCTGCGCCTTCAACCGCTGCAGTAAGCCCTTCAGAGCCTCAGCATGGCCTTGTTACCAACGTGTTCAGGCGTACAGAAGACCGAACCCGCTCTGCACTCCTTTGCCGTCTATCTATTCCTGTTCCGTTTTTGTGAATTTCCACAGCCCCGCGTTCGCAACTGCCGATTCGTTGGTAGATTCGTTTTGTCGCGCAGGCTGTGTGGCAGCGGGGCATCGCTCAAAGGGAAGAATGGGTTATTAACAAGATAGTAAATAAAACCTAAGTCCTTTAAAGTTATAGATCTTGGATATGGCACCTTTCGAAGTGGGCCTAAAAAGCGGACTTCCGAGAATAGGGGGCAGGGGACAGGCCCCTGCCGAGAAAGTCTTCTGAAAACCGTTTAGGCTCGCCTCAGGTACGGTGTGAGCGTTCCAAGCTGATCGTCGTGCACCTCGCACGATTCGAACGAAAACGATCGCGCCATATCCGCCAGTTCCGAAGCCGACCGCGTTGCCAGTCGTCGCAGCACAAAGTCCAGCGCCGGTGCGTCGAAGTCGCGCCGCACCTCACGCGCCCACTGCTCGCGTGTGTCGCCATCCACGTCCGTGCCGCGTAGCAGCTTGCCGACGTTTTCCGCGAACGGCTTCTCCAATTCGCGGTAGGCGCGGAAGAACCCGGTGATCTCCTCCGAGTCGAGGAAATGGCGCCACGGCGTATTAGCGCGCGGCGTGACGATGCCCATGTTGTGCAAGTCCTTGTAGCACCACATGCACCAACTCCAGTTCTTCTCCTCGAAGATGGAGACTAGGTCGCGTGTGATGGCAAGCTGAACCGCAAACGGCTGCGTGCTCGTCCTGTCCACTCCGAACTCGGAGGCCATTACTGGCCGCACGATCCGCTGCTGGTCGTGCTTTCCGTTGAGTGTGGAGGCGAGCGCTGCCCGGTCGCAGTTCTTGCCGTCGGCAACGCCCGGATAACCGGTCAGGCGAGCAAAACCAGCGTCATCCGAATAGTAATGATGAAGCGTCGGCATCACCTGCGGATCCTCAAAGAGCCGTGTCTCCAGGCTCACGATCTCCTTCGCCCAGCGGTTCGGGTCCAGCACGATGAGGTGATCGGAATCGACTTCACGGATCGCCCGGATGGCAGCGGCGTAGAAGTTGTTCAGCCCCGAGACGTCGCTGGTCACCGGCTCGCAAAGCAGGTTATACCCGGCAATGATCGGATCGCCCTTGTACCGGCGCGCCAACTCCTTCCAGAGCGCGACGGTGCGCACCATGAAGTCTTTGTAATTCCAGAGGAACGTTTCGCCATAGGCGCTGCCGGCGTTCTGGTCGCGGGCCTGCGCGCCGGGCGCGGCGTGCAGATCAAGTAGCGCGTAGATATTGTGC
>JAEZPW010000112.1 GCA_023441255.1 Acidobacteriota bacterium | reverse complement strand
GCCGGGTCGAAGACCCGGCGCTACACGATCAAGAACATGGGTACCGAGTACTGACAAAATGACCTACATCTCTTCGTCGGAGTACGAGACTTACGGCCTCGAGTCCACCGTTGCCGAAGCATGGCTTGCGGCGGCCTCGGCGCTCATCGACGCACATTGCCGTCGCGCCACGCTCGCGCTGGCGCAGTACACCGAGCGCATTCGCCTGGCAAGCGGCAGAAACAGCGCACGGCTAACGTACCTGCCGCTTGCACCGGGGACTGACGCCGCTTCCCCCATTGTCTCCGCGCGTGCGCGTTACGCCATGCCGCGTCGCGGTGAAGCGCTTCCCGCGTTCGGCATCTGCGGCACAAGTTCGGCCGATCCCGATTTCACTGCTGACGTCGCGCTTGCCTTCGGGCTTCCCGGGCAATGGTCGCAGCTCGACCCGGCGACCATTGACTTTTGCAGCGCCACCGGTGAAATCACGCTCCCACTCAACGCGCTCGGCCTCGGCTTCAATGAGATCGAGATCACGTACAGTGCCGGTCTCGACGCCATCCCCGACGCCGTGAAGTTTGCGTGCGCGCAGATCGTGCGCAACGCTCAGGCCACGCCGGCGCTCAACGTCCGCTCGGCCTCGCTCGACCGTATGCATCTCGAATATTTCGCTGACACCCTGGTCGATTCCAGCGTCCGTGCGCTACTCGCGCCCTACGTGGCGCAGAAGGCGGCATGACCGTGACCGACTCCGGCTTCAGTTTCAACCATGGGCGCGGGCTTGCGGCTGCACGTTCGGCCGAGGCCATGTTGCGGGCGCTCGGTGGCGGCGAAGTGCAGTTGCGCTTCGCGACCCTGCCTGACTCCAGCGCCCCGGGGGACGCCCGTCTCGGCCTGGCCGAAACCGGCTCGGAAGATGCGGTCGTCTCGCCCGTCGTGGTCCGCAACGCATCCGGAGCAAACTCCAATGCCGCAAAAACCGAGATGCTGATCGCAGCCTCGTCGATCGAAAAGCTAGTTGAACTGCGCTCTCTTGGCTCTGCCGACGCGCTCTTCAACGCCGCCATTGCCGTTGTGCACCAGAGTCGCGCTTACCGGATCGCAAGCGTATCGACGGAGTTCTACGGCGGCGCTCCTTATCTTTATTGTGTGATGGTGACCGAATGAACGCTGCGCAATCCGCCAAGGACAGCTTGTACGCCGCGCTGCGCACTCGCCTGGCCGCGCTGAATCCGCAGCGCACAGTGACGCTGGCCCAGCAGGACGTTCCGGCCATTCTGGTGGAGGAGAACGAAGCCGTCACGTTCGGTGTGGGGACGGGGCTGTGCCCCGTCCGTCTGTTCGACTGCTTCTACCTGCGTTTCGGGGCCGTGCGTACTTTGAATCCGTCCAGCAGCGCGCTTGCGCCCTTCACACTCGACTGTGCCATTTCGTATCGCACACGCGGAACGCGCGACGATGCTACTGACCGTGGACGTACCCTCGCCGCACTTGACGGCGAACTGTTGTCAGTTGCTGCTCCGCCGCGCACCGCACACAGCGATTACACGCAGGCTCCGCCGCTCGATCTCGGCACGCCCGTCTTCTGGACCGCGCCCCAGTTTGGCGCCATCGAGAGCGTCGGCGCGGAACTGCGCCGGACGGCGCAAGTGACCGTCTTCTTCTACGCACAGGAGCACGCATGAGCACCAGCGCCGTGTTACGTTCCCCGATGTCGCCGGTAGTGCGCGGATGGCGCGCCTGCTTCGCGCCGGTGGACCGTGTTCGCAATCTGCCCGCGATTTTCGACCCCGCGCGGGCCGGGCAATTCGATCCCGATGCACCGCCCAGTCCGTGGATCGATGCCGGCTGGATCGAAAATTTTACCCGGACACAGAAGACGCGGTTCACTTCGGTGCGCTCCGGCCCGAAAGGTGCGACAGCCGCGCAATGCCGCACAGAACTGGACGCGGGTGTCGCGTTCGACTTTCGCCAATGGGGCAAGCTGCAGATGGCGCTCTCCGGTCCGTTTGAGCACGTGAACGTCCTGGCAGAAGCCAATGGTGCAAGCGCCGCGCCTTCGGGTGGAACACCGGCTTCGGCCGTGGCAGTGCAAAGCGGATCGACGGCCACACAGATCGTACTGGGCACGAGCGGCGTAGCATCGTTCAATCCGGGCGACCTCGTCGCGGTGGATATCGACTACGCCGGCCAGACCGGATACGTGGGCACCGGCGTTTGTGCCGCGTATGTGAAATCAGCCGCGGGCCTCGGCGTGGACCACATTCGCCGCGTCACCTTCAACGTGTCGCGCGTCGCGCAGAAAACGTCGACCGCGCTGCTGTTGGGCCAGCCGCTCCTCGGCGGTGTGCCGGCGGCGTCCGCAAAAGTCCAGAAGGTGCTCGCATTCGCCGATCGCGAGGGCGGCAGTTTCACCCCGGAGTGGTCGGCGCTTTTCCTGCTGGAGGCTGAGACCGGCGCGCGCGTGTTCTTCTACTACCCGCGGCTGCAGCCATGCGCGTCTGCGGGCGAAATATTTACGTCGCTCAACGATGTATCGTCTGCAAAAGCGAGCGGCTCGCTGACGGACGCGATCTCCGCGGCGGGACTGCACGCCAGCTTCACGGCATTGCCTTACGCCGACCCGGTCGATGGAGAACCGGTCCTGTGCTGGCGCTCGTATGTTCCTGCCGGCAACTCAGCGGTGTACTGAGATTCCGCTGTCATTCCGAGCGCAGCGAGGAACCACTCTCACCACCACGAATGTGGCGCTAGGGTAGGGTTCCTCGCTCCGCTCGGAATGACAAGCCGGGCTTGAGCTACTTCTGCTGCTTTTCCATGTGCAGCAGCAGCGCGGTGAAGTCGGGTTCAATGTCGGTGATGGCGTCGCGGATCTCGTCCATGTCGCGCTTGATCAGCAGCAGCACACCGAGAAGCGAGTCGCGGTGCTGCGCATCGAGTTCCGTAAGCAGCGGCAACGCATGATCGGCAAGGTCTTTAGCCAGCACGGACATCTCGGCCAGCCGATGCACCACGTTGCTGGCGGGAACTCCGCTGAAGCCGAGTTCTTCCAGCCGTATTCGCAACTGCTTCTGTAGCTCCACCATGCGCTCGGTCGCCGAGTCGCTCATCTTCACCTCAACAGCTCCACGTACCCTGCATCCCGTGTGGCGACGGACGGCAAGACGGGTCACAGACCCGTCCCCACACAGGCGCGGGTACCGCCGCACATTGCGCGAGTGCCCCGAGATCCGCGCGGGTGCCTCACATCTGCCGTTTTGGCACATGTGGGTTGACGTTCATTCAGCTTCACCGTTTCACGCCGAACCGAGGACAACCGAACTTAGATGCTACTTACTATCGACAACGCCGATGGCCGCGGCCCGCAGGACTATACAGTGAACCTGGACGCGGAACACGCGCCAGCCGTTCAGCGCCGACTCAACCGTCCCTCGCAGTTGACTGCCGCGCTGATGGGCACGACGCCCGAGTTCATCGTTCCCGTTAACCGGGCGCGCGTGGTCCTGCAGCGTGACGACGGCGCGAGGCTGTTCACCGGGTACCTGGCTGGTGCGCCCGGCTACGAGTACCTCGGCTGGGGTGAGCGCGGTCCCGTGTACCGCTACCTGCTGACCGCGCTCAGCGACGAGGTTGTGCTCGACCGCAAGCTGCTCCCGGAACGCGCGCCCTTCGTGCATCGGACCGCCGGCGACATTCTGCGCCAACTTGCGACCGACCTTGCGCCGGGGACGTTCGACATGTCCGCCGTCGATGCAGTCGACACCATTCCGTCTTACACGGCGAGCAAACGGGTGAAGTTTTCGGACCACGCCGCTGCCCTGGCGGTGCTTACGCGCGCCTCTTACCGTGCCCATGACGGACGGCTCTTCTTCAATGCGGCGGGAAAGAGCACGTACGCGCTCGACGAGTCCGCGCCTGAGTTCTGTCCTGAAGGTCTTGCGCTGCGCTCGCCTGACAAGTTGCTGAACGATATCACCGTGACCGGGCGCAGCGAGCCCGGCACGTACGTCAAAGACTACTTCCTCGGCAATGGCATCTCGCTGGGATTCCCGCTTTCGGAAACGCCTTTTGGACGTTTCAACCAGGTGCTCGCCGAAGACGAGTACACGGGCAACGCGCTCGACACGCATTACTGGAGGCTCGCGGATCCGGCGACCGTCATCACGGTGAGCGGCGGTAGGCTGCGCGTCGGCGGCGGCACTGGTGCGGATGGCGCTACCACTGTATCGCTGTGCGACTCATTGGAGCTGGCTGGCGCGCTCGTGCTGCAACACGGCGACGTGGAATTCACGTCTGCCTCCACGGGCATCATCGGCGGACTCTATAACGGGGCCATTGACCTCGCGCACTGTGTCGCCGGATTTCGCGTGGCGCCCTCCGGCGCGCAATCCGTGATCACGCCGGTGCTCAACGGAACGAACGCGGGAACGTCGATCACAACCCAGACCGGCCATCGCTATCTGCTGACCACACGCATATATGCTAACCAGCGATATCGGTATGCGCAGACGTTCCACTCGTCGCAGCACCCGGCAGGTTCTGCCCTGGGTGGGGCCTCGAATTCGGCCGACCTCCGGGTCGTGCTCGAAGTGCACGACGTCGATCCGGCGAACAACGGCTCCCTTGCGGCGCCTTCCACTATTCTCTACGACGGCACGATCGCGAACGCGCCCGCATCGGCCACGTATGTCGTCGTGAACAGCGCGAACCTGCGCGCCACCTTGTCGTTCACTCGCCTGTTCCGCGGCGCGAACCTTGAAGTCTCGAGCACCGTGCCGGGACAAACGTCACGCACCAAGCTGGCGGGATCGTTCGCCGAAGGCGCACAGTGCTACATCGTCGATCCGCCCGAACTGCGCTTCTATTCACAGTACGCGCCGGTGCCGCAGGAAGCCATCCGCTGTTCCTACCGTGCGAGTCAGCAGGCGGTCGCGCGCGTGGTCGACAGCGCAAGCGTGGCCGCAAATGCCCGCGGAGGAGATGACGGCATTCGCCTTGGGGGCATAAAGCTCACAGCTCCCGCCGCGCGCACCAGCGCCGAATGTGAGAGTGCCGCGCTGGCGCTGCTGGAAGATGCGACGGACGTGGCGTGGTCGGGCGAGTATCGCACGTGGAGTGACTTCCTCCCGCAGCAGGCAACGGACATCTTTCCAGGCGATGCGCTGGCCGTGGCCGCACCGTCGCGTGGCGCAAGTTTCACGGCCATTGTGCGCGGCGTCGATATCGAAGTGGCCGATCCTACGAACGACCGCTCACGATACGCGGTGCACTTCGCCAATGACGCGGCTGACCCGCTCGCCTGGCAGATCGAGTCGGCCGAGGTCGCCGACGAAAGCGTGCCTGTGCAGACCACCACCAACGTGGGAACGGCCTTCATCGCCGACCTGCCGTCGGCCGAGGTGACGGCTATTACTTCGATCGCGATCACTGTCAACGCCGGCGCAGTTCCGCCCGTCGGGGGAGGGATCGAGGTGCGCCGCAGCGATTATGACTGGGGCGCGGAAAACGACCGCAACCTGGTGGGCCGCTTCACTGCACAAACGTTTACGCTGCCGCGCCTTTCGGCCACGCAGACCTACTATCTGCGCCAGTATGATGCCAGCACACCACGGCGCTACTCGCGCTACTCCACGGCACTCCACATTGATTATCCGTTGTGAAACAGAGCGAGTGCGAGTACCGAGTGCCGAATACCGAGTTGTGAACTCAGAGTTGATATCCGCAACTCGGTACTCACAACTCGCAGCTCGGTACTCGCTATTCGGTACTCACCATGACTGATTTCGAACGCCAGGTGCTCTCAGACCTGGCAGAACTTCGCACGCAAATGCACACGCTGGTCGGCGACGGGAATTCAGGACGCATACACCAACTGCAGAGCATGGTCGACCGCCACGAGGCGTTCGTGCAGCGCGCCGGCGGACTCGGCGCCGCGATCGCCGCAATCGTCACCATGATCCACCTCGGCATTGACTACATGCGCGCCGCACACCGGTGAGACTTGGCGCTCACGATACACCGACGAAAGGGGGGCGTTCCCACCGATGAACTCGGGCATCGCCGACGTTGGTTGTGCGAGCAATCCTTCACGTTTGTGTAGCGCCGGGGGGGGGGGGCGGGGGGGGGGGGG
>JAEZPW010000043.1 GCA_023441255.1 Acidobacteriota bacterium | reverse complement strand
GCGTGGAGCAGCGCCTCAATGGCCCCAGTCCATACCGCTTCGGACGCAAAGCCGCCTGGTTTTACGACAACTCACCCAACGCCGGCCAGGGAAATCCCACGCGAAAGATCGGGCTCATCCACTCGGCGTTTCGTCCTTCGGACGACTGCTGCTTTTATCCGTTCCTGGTGCCGTCGAACATGTTCGCCGAGGTATCACTGCGGCAGTTGGCTGAAATGGCAACGGCGATCCTTGGCGACAAACAACTGAAGACGACGTGCCTGGTGATGGCCGACCAGATTCACAAGGCCCTGTTGCACCACGGGGTTCATCAGCATGGGGCTAAGGGGAAGATCTACGCATTTGAGATTGACGGTTACGGGAATGCACTGATGATGGACGATGCCAACGTGCCGAGTCTGCTGGCGCTGCCGTATCTCGGCTGGTGTTCGCCGAAAGACTCGACATATCGCAGAACCAGGGATTTCGTTCTGAGCGACGATAATCCGTATTTCCATCGCGGGCGTCTGGCCGAAGGTGTCGGTGGACCGCATGTCGCGCCGACCAAGATTTGGCCATTGTCTATCATCCTGCGGGCCATGACGTCGTCGGATGATGGGGAGATCGTTGCCTGTCTCCGCATGTTGATCGCCACGCACGCCGGAACGGGGCTTATGCACGAATCATTCGATCCAGACCGCCCGGAGGATTTCTCGCGACCGTGGTTTGCGTGGTGCAACTCGCTGTTCGGAGAACTGATTGCAACCCTTGCCGCAAAGAAGCCCGCGCTGTTGAAGGCTGTTTGACAGTTTGCATGTTGCAGATTGCGCTTAGATGCCGGGGAACGGGTTCATTCGTACAGCGAAGGCGGACCTCCGGAATGTGCTCATGTTCCGGGCTTACCAATCTGCGCTCCGGGAGCATACCCATTCTGGTACTTACCTCACCCCCTCGTGTGACGCACGTCGCCGCAGCGTTCTCTGCTTCCCTTTAGCCTGAGTAAGTTCCGCGGATTACGAGGCGCCGCAAGGCTGGGCGCTGACGGCGAACCGGCCGTCACGATCGCAATCCGGAACTGCGTTCGCGCGCCATTAGAGCGACGCAACAATTCGGCTTGCGTGTTTCCGAGTCCGCCCGTCCCGGAGGGTGCATTCGGAAGGGAAAAGGGTCCTGGGTCTATCCACGATGTAAAGGAGAGACGAATGCAGGCGTACGCAACGAAGGCCACGCCACCCAACGACGACAAGCGTTGGAAGCTGGTCGAAGGCACCATGCGCCGAAATGGCTACGAGCCCACCGCACTCATAGAAGTTCTTCATACGGTCCAGGAGTGTTTCGGGTATCTCGACGACAAGGCCCTGAAGTTCGTTGCCACCTCACTGCGCGTGCCGCTTAGCAAGGTATATGGGGTCGCGACGTTCTACCACTTTTTCACCCTCAAGCCGCAGGGCGAGCATACGTGCGTGGTCTGCACCGGGACAGCCTGCTACATCAAGGGTGCGCAGAAGCTGCTCGATGCCGTCTATGAAGTCGCACACGTCAAGCCCGCCGAAACTACCTCGAACAACAAGGTCTCGCTACTCACGGCGCGCTGTCTCGGCTCCTGTGGGCTTGCGCCGGCCGTGGTCTACGACGGCAACGTAGCCGGCAAGGTCGGTCCCGCTGAAATCGCAAAACACGTTGAGGGGTGGATGACCACATGACACTCGACGAACTCCGCAACATTGCCACTGAGGAGCGCGAGCGGCATAAGCAGTTCAAGCACCGCATTCACGTATGCGTTGCCGCCGGCTGCCTCTCGTCGCGCAGCGACCAGGTGAAGATCGGCCTTGAAGCCGAACTGCACGAGCGTGGTCTGGAGAAGAGCTGCCAGGTCAAGGGCGTCGGCTGCATGGGCTTGTGCGCGGCGGGTCCGCTGGTCATGGTGGATGACCAGATCATGTACCAGAACGTCCAGCCCGTCGTCGACGGTCCGGACTGCTCCGACCTGATCGACTCGCTGGACTCGAGGCCCGTTGAGCGTCTGGCGCTTTCGACGGACCTCAGCTTCTTCAAAGACCAGAAGAAGATCGTGCTCGAGAACAGCGGCAACATCGATCCCGAGCGGATCGAGGAATACATCATGATGGGCGGCTACGAAGCGCTGCTTACGGCCGTCACCACGATGTCGCCTGTCGATGTCGTTACGCAGGTTACGCGCAGCGGACTGCGCGGCCGCGGCGGCGCCGGATTTCCGACTGGCCTGAAGTGGTCTACGGTCGCAAAGGCCGGCACGCGCGCTAACGAAAAGAAATACGTGATCTGTAACGCCGACGAAGGCGATCCGGGCGCGTTCATGGACCGCAGCGTTCTGGAAAGCGATCCGCACCGCGTGCTCGAAGGCATGGCATTGGCGGCTTACGCAGTCGGCGCCGACCAGGGGTATATATACTGCCGCGCCGAGTATCCGCTCGCCGTGAAGCGACTGAAACTGGCAATTAAGCAGGCGGAGAACCTCGGTCTGCTCGGCAACAACATCGCCGATTCGCGCTTCAGCCTGAAGATCGAGATTCGTCTCGGCGCAGGCGCTTTCGTCTGCGGCGAGGAGACGGCTCTGATCGCGTCCATAGAAGGTAAGCGCGGCATGCCGCGTCCACGCCCGCCCTATCCGGCGCAGGAAGGCCTGTGGGGCTCGCCGACGCTCATCAACAACGTCGAGACGTACGCGAATGTGGCGCCGATCATCCGTAACGGCGGCGACTGGTTCGCCTCCATCGGCACCGAAAAGAGCAAAGGAACGAAGGTGTTTGCGCTCGCTGGACGCGTCGAGAACACGGGCCTGATCGAAGTACCGATGGGCATTACGCTTCGCGAGATCATTTACAAGCTGGGCGGTGGTATTCCGGACGGCAAGAAGTTCAAGGCCGTGCAGACTGGCGGGCCTTCGGGAGGCTGCATTCCCGAGGAGTTCCTCGACATGCCGGTGGACTATGAATCGCTGGCCAAACTCGGCGCCATCATGGGCTCAGGCGGCATGATCATCATGGACGAAACCTCGTGCATGGTGGACGTCGCCAAGTACTTCATGGATTTCTGCCGGTCGGAATCGTGCGGTAAGTGCATTCCCTGCCGAACCGGAACGGCGCAAATGCACGAGTTGCTGACGAAGATCACCGAGTGCCGTGCTAACGAAGATGATCTTGCGCTGCTGCAGATGATCGGAGAAGTGGTGAAGGCGACCAGCCTTTGCGGGCTGGGGCAGACCGCGCCCAACCCGGTCGGCAGCACGCTCCAGTACTTCAAGCACGAGTACGACGCGCACATAAAAGACCACGAGTGCTGCGCAGGTGTCTGTAAACCCAAGGCCAAGGCCGCGGAGGTGAACGGATGAGCCCTGTCGGCGTGAAACAGCAAGTACAGATCAAAACGCTCAAGATCGACGGCAAAGACGTCGGCGCACGCGGCGATCAGACCATCCTCGAAGTGGCGCGCGAGAACGGCATCGACATACCGACCCTGTGCCATATCGATGGCCTCGGCGAAGTCGGCGCCTGCCGCCTGTGCCTGATTGAGATCAAAGGCTCGCCGAAGCTCTTTCCGGCCTGCACCACGCGCGTGGAAGAAGGTATGGAAGTGTCGGTGAACTCCGAGCGCCTGGCCAACTACCGCCGCGTGATCCTCGAACTGCTCTTCGCGGAGCGCAATCACGTATGCTCTGTATGCGTCTCGAATACGCACTGCGAACTGCAGCGATTGGCGCAGAAGCTTGGCATGACGCACGTGCGCGTGCCCTACATGCATCCATCCATGCCGGTGGACGCGTCGCACCGGCGCTTTGTACTCGACCATAACCGGTGCGTGCTCTGTACCCGCTGCGTACGTGTGTGTGATGAGATCGAAGGCGCGCACACGTGGGACTTGCAGGGGCGCGGCCTTGACGTGCGGGTCATCAGCGATCTCGCGGAGCCCTGGGGCAAGTCGGAGACCTGCACCAGTTGCGGCAAGTGTGTGAT
>JAEZPW010000035.1 GCA_023441255.1 Acidobacteriota bacterium | reverse complement strand
CTCCACGACCTCTCCTTAGCTCCGTTGCTCGACTCCGTGCTGCTGGCGACATCATCGATACCCGCTTGCATCCAAGCTTGTGGAGCTCACCATGAGAGTTACAGCCTTGCAGATCGTGTTCACCTTGGCGTGGTTTGTCGTTCTGGCCGCGTGTGGCGGCGGCAGCAGTTCGCAGCAGACTGCGACACCGAACGGCAACTGGACGGCCACGCTGAACAGCACCGGAACCGGCCAGCAGCCAATCGCGTTCACGTTTGGCATGAATCAGAACGGCAGCACGGTCAACGTAACTGGCATGAACTTCACTAACCTCAACAACTGCTTCGGTAATGGTTCAATCATGTCAGGCCAGATGATGGGTTCAGGCGGCATGATGGCCGGCATGCAAATGCAATTGATCATGGAAGTGTGGTCAAACTCAGACCGCACCGGCAATCACCTCGTACTGCAGCTAGGGATGCCGTCCGGAAACAACAATCAGCTGAATGGAACTTTCACACTGACGGGCGTGACATCCGGCTGCCAGAGCGAAACCGGCACCACCACGATGACTCGCATGTAGCTCGAGACGAGGCCTCAGTAGTTCTCCACCTTCCCCGGAGATTCCACGTTCGGCTTCTGCGCGATCAGCAGTAAAGCCCCAATCTCCTTGAAGTCTCTCAATTCCTGCGCGTTCGCGCACCACTTTCCGCTGTACTCTTCCGGCGTCGGCGTCAGGTCAGGGATCCGCTTAGCCTCTACACCTTCAAATCCATGCCTCTGGAGCAGTTCCAAATACTCCTTCTCCGACCTTACCTGCACCGGCATCTTCAGCTCATCCACCCAGCGCAGCGAATATCGATTGTCCTTGTAGAGATTAATCAGGATGTACAGTCGGCCCCGTGGCGCCATCACCCGAAACAACTCCTGCAACGCTGCATCCTGGTCCGGATAGTAGTAGAACGACTCGATAGACAATACCTTGTCGAAGAAGTTCTCCTGCCATGGGATCTCCGCCGCCGAGGCCCACACATACAGAATGTTGTCGAATTCCTTCGACTGCGCGCGTGCCCTTCGTATCATCTCGTCGGATACGTCAAGCCCGACCACCTGCCCCGATCCTTGTGGCCCATCCCCTACCATTCGCGCCAATATGCGCGAGGCCCATCCCGTGCCGCAGCCAAGATCGAGCACTCGTTCTCCCGGCTTCAGTTCCATCAGACGAATCGTCTGCTCAGCGATGCTGACGTGGTGCTTCTCCATCTCATCCCCACGTCCCGCCTCTGCCCACCGGTTGAACTCTTCCCTTACCAACTCCTCGGACGACTTGCGATCCGGCATCTTGCAACCCTCCGCACACGTTTGAACTTCTATGCTACAGTTGCCAACCACTATGGCTCAATCGCCGGAACAGCCGAGCGGGCCAAAGGAGCAACACCGTACGCCTGGCAGCGAGTTCGTGGGGAACTCGTCCCTTTATTGCCCGGCTTGTGCCCGTGAAGTATCGGACCCGTTAACCTGCGGCGACTGTTCAGCCGTCATCTGCCGCGTTTGCGGCACGCCGCTCGAATCTCCTGAAGATTTGGGGATGGGATGAACTCTCGCGCCGTGAAACCGCCCGAGCCGTCGTTGGCTCCGATCCAGCCCGCAAGTGGGTCAACGCCAGTTCCGAAACCCACACTCGTCCGCACCCTGAGCCTCTTCGATTCCGTCCTTCTTCTCGCCGGAGGCGTCATCGGATCGGGCGTCTTCCTCACCGCCGGCCAGATCGCCGAACAGGTCCGCCGTCCCGGCCTATTTCTTTTGGTCTGGGTCGCCGGAGGCATCATCAGCCTGCTCGCCTGCTTCGCCTTCGCCGAACTCGGGTCCATGTTCCCCAAAGCGGGTGGCCAATACGTCTACCTCCGCGAGGCTTATGGCGAATTCTGGGCCTTCCTCTACGGCTGGATGAACTTCGCCGTCAGCGGTGCCGGAACCATCGCCGCCCTCGCCGTCGGCTTTGCCGAGTACTTCGGCACGCTCGTCCCCGCCGTCTCCACCCACATTGCTGTCGCCCACATTGGCGCGTTCACCATCAGCCGCGGACAACTCGTCGCGGCCGCCGCCATCACCGTGCTCACCTTCGTAAACATTTTTGGCGTGCGCCGCGCCGCGACAGTGCAGAACATCGCCACCGGCCTGAAGTTCGCCGCCATCGTTGCCTTCGTGCTTCTTGGTTTCGCCATCGGCAAAGGATCATGGTCGAACTTCACCGCCCCGGCATCGCCCAACCTCAACGTCTCGCCCTTTGCTGCTTTCGGCGTCGCTCTCATTGCGGTTTTTTGGGCCTATGACGGCTGGGTCTACATCACCTGGGTCGCCGGTGAAGTCAAAGATCCGCGCCGCAATGTGCCCCGCGGCCTCATTCTCGGCCTGCTGCTGGTCGGCGTCATCTACGTCTCTTTGAACGCCGTCTATGTCTATGCCCTTCCGGTTGCGAAGATCGCCGGCCAGACCACCATCGCGCAGTCCGCTGCCGTTGCCCTCTTCTCTCCCGCAGCCGCAAATTGGCTCGCCGCAATGATCGCCGTCTCCTGCTTCGGAGCCCTGACCGGAGCTATCCTTTGCTACGCCCGCGTCTACTACGCCATGGCTGAAGACGGCGCTTTCTTCCGCCAGATGGCCTACGTGCACCCCCGCTATCGCACGCCGTCCTTCAGCCTCATCGTGCAGGCCGTCTGGAGCATCGTTCTCACGCTCAGCGGCACCTACGATCAGCTGTTCACCTATGTCGTCTTCATGATGGTGATTTCCTACGTCGCAACCGTGGCCGGTCTTTTCGTGCTGCGCCGCAAGCGCCCAGACGCACCGCGCCCTTACCGCTGCGCCGGATACCCATGGGTGCCCGCCCTCTACCTTTTTTTCGGCGGCGCCTGGGCCTTAAACGCCGCCGTCGAACGCCCGAAGGAAGCCCTCGCCGGTCTCATCATCGTCGTCATCGGTATCCCCGGATACCTCTACTGGCGCCGCTCGGCAAAACAGCCGCTTACCGCCGATGCGCCCGCGCCCGAACTGAGGTAAGCTGCCATCCGAAGATTGCGCGCATCTTCTCTGCTGTCCAGGATAGTTTCATTGCTGTCAAGGAAGGCTGTGATCCTGAGCGCAGCGAAGGACCTATGCATTTTGTCCACGCCGGCAACTTGACCCGCGGCGCCCAACCATGTTCGAACGCTACACCGAAAAAGCTCGCCGCACGATCTTCTTCGCCCGCTACGAAGCCGCACAAGTACGCTCACCCTTCATCGAAACCGAACACCTGCTGCTCGGGCTTATGCGCGAAGAAAAGGAACTCTTCATGAGCTACTTGAAGATCGGTGCTGCCGAGGCAATTCAGGGCGAAATACGTGCCCAGTCGGTGCCGAAGTCAGAAGGACCCGGGACCACGAACGTAGACCTGCCGCTTAGCAACGAATCCAAGCGCGTCCTGGCATATGCGTCCGAGGACGCCGAGCGCCTGCACCACCGGCACATCGGAACCGAGCACCTCTTCCTCGGCCTCTTACGCGATGAAAACACGTTTGCCGGTCAGCTCCTTCGAAAACATGGGGTTTCGCTCGCAGCCGCTCGCGATTTGATCGGCACACCAGTACATCCGCAGTACCCTGCAACGCAGCCAACTCCCTCCGACTACACTTGCAGCGCCACCACCACGATCCATGGTGAGAGGTGGAGAACGCCCTATCTCGAAAGCCTCGCCGCGCCCCTACGACGCTTCGCCTGGGTCAAGCAGGACTACCAGCCTCGCGACCTCCTAATCGAGAAGACCACCGGCCGCGTAATGTTCTACCTCGGCCAGCAGTTCGACACGGAACGTTTTGACCTCGCCAAGGGCGCATGGCCCCGCGACCATTGCTCGCTCTGCCGCTGGGAACTCAGCCAGTCGTCACCCGAGCACCAGACCGGATATACGAACGGTATGGAGTGGCTTTGCCCCGAATGTTACGAACGCTTCGTCGCTCCACACCTTGATCCGCGGGACGAGTTCTATACCTGACGCCGCATCCATGTACTCGCTACCGCCATTTACGGCGGCTATAAGGCGTGCGCAACCACGCAAACCCGCCGCGACACGGGGACATCTTCTACAGCGATGAGTTTGAACAGATCGCCCGCCTCAAACTCGCGCTCCGACGAATACGACCGTTTCGCCGCCATCTACAATCGCTGGATGGGGGAAGATTTCTGCCGCCGCATGCTGCCTGTCGTTGACCGCCTGCTGCTCTCCAGCCTACCTATGCACTCGCATGTCCTGGATCTCTGCTGTGGTTCAGGTCAAATGGCACGCGCGCTCACTGAGCGCGGCTTCCGAGTCACCGGAGTTGATGCTTCCGAAGAGATGTTGTCCTTCGCGCGTCAGAACGCACCATTCGCCGATTTCCGCTGCGCCGACGCCCGGAATTTTGTCGCCCCTGAACCGTTCCACGCCGCGCTGTCAACCTTCAACAGCCTCGCCCACTTCGGTACCGTGGCCGACCTGATCGCCGTCTTCGCGAATGTTCGTCGTGCTCTTCGGCCCGGCTCCCGCTTCCTCTTCGACATCAGTATGGAAGAGGCCTATACAACAAAGTGGCACAGTTCTTTCGCCCTTCTTGGCGACGACCACGCTTGCATTGTTCAGCCAACGTATGACGGCAGCGAGCGGATTGGCACGAACCACATCACCATCTTCACACTCGACAATCGCTTCACGCTCGAAACTCGAAACGCGAAACTCGAAACAGGTTCTTGCTACCGCCGCTCCGATTTCGCAATTGTCCAGAAGTGCCACTCCGAGTCCGACCTCCGCACCGCACTCCGTCAGTCCGGCTTCTCCGAAATCCGTGCTTTTGACGGCGAACGCGACCTCGCCGTAACCGGCGAAAACGGCCGCATGTTCTTCCTCTGCTCCTGACAGCAAAAGCCGGATGCGCACTAGACGCTTCCGGCTTATTCTGATTTGCTACCAGCTACTAACTACCAACTACTAGCTACTAGCCACTCTACGAGAACACTTCCCCCGCCATCGCGAACAGCGTTCGCGTCGGCAAGGTATTCCGGTGAGCCACTCTGCGAAGCTCTCCACGCCCAACTTCCTTGCGCTCGATGCGCAACTTAAGTGCACGCTCGATCGTTCGCAATTCGGCCACTTCAGCTCCCGCAACGATGGTGGAAGCGCGGCCCCGTGCCCCCGCTCGGCCAGTCCGGCCGACCCGATGAATGAAGTCTTCGGGCAGGTTCGGCAAGTCGTAGTTGATCACGTGGGTCACGTCACGCACGTCGATGCCGCGCGACGCAACATCCGTCGCAACAAGCACTTTGAACCGTCCTTCTTCGAAGCCGTTCAGTGCGCCTGTTCGCTGCGATTGTGTACGATCACCATGGATCATTGCCGCCGCGAATCCGTCGCGCACCAGGTTCTTGGCCAGCCGCTCCGTGCCGCGCTTCGTTCGCGCAAACACCAGTGTCTGTCCCTTCTCTGCATAGAGAAGCTGTCGCAGTACTTCAAGCTTTTCCGCCGCGCCCACCTCGAATGCCTGTAGCTCGACGGTTTCCGCAGGCTTGGAGGTCGATCCCAGTGCGATGCGCACCGGATTTCGCATGTAGTCGTTCACAAGACCTGCGACCGATGCCTCCAGCGTTGCCGAGAAGCACATCGTCTGGCGCTCGCGCGGCAATGAGCCAACGATTCGCCGGATCGACGGCAGGAATCCCATGTCCAGCATGCGGTCGGCTTCATCCAGCACCAGCACGCTTACATGTCGCAGATCCACCAGCCTTCGTCCTAGGAAATCCTCCAGCCGTCCCGGTGTTGCAACCACCAGGCGCGCTCCCGAGCGGAGCGCCTGGATCTGCCGCTTTTCCGGCAAGCCGCCGATCACGAGTGCCGCCGTGGCGAACTTTTTGTCGCGCAGCTGCTCGAATTGTTCATGCACCTGCATCGCCAGTTCGCGCGTCGGAACCAGCACAAGTGCGTTGACATCGCGCGAGGCCGTTGCCAATAGCTTTTCCATCACTGGCAGCAGAAACGCCAATGTCTTTCCGGTTCCCGTCTGGGCTGTAGCCATGACGTCCTTGCCAGCCAGTGCCTGTGGGATAGCCGCTTCTTGTACCGGAGTTAAAGTTGTGAAATTTGCATTTGCCAGTTTCTGCTGAAGACCAGCAGAAAGGGGTAGTTCTGTAAATCGTGTCAATTGAATTCTTACTTTCTAAGGAGAGGCGTCTCGCGATCACGCTTTGTGAATGCGATTCGCGAAGGTACTGCAGATGCCGCTCTTTTTGTTTTTCTTCTTTGTTTGTTTGTTTTTCTTTTGTCGTTCCGAGCGAAGCGAGGAACCTCTACCCTCGGCGTTGCTGCTGGGGTTTTAGCATCTGTCGCGAAGCTCGGGACATTGTTTCTTCGGCGCTGAAACTTACGGAGGCAGTAAAGGCGGGAATCAGATCGAATTCGGATCGGACCATCGCACCACAAGCGAACCGTGGCCTATAGCGTCAATAGCAGTGTAACACACCGCATTCTTGATCCTTCCCCGAGTTGTTCTCTCACCTGCCAATGGGATAAGCTGAACAGCTTTCGCGATCTTGTGTAGCGCCAGGTCTCTGACCCGGCGTGCCGTGGCCGAGACAACGTGTGCCCGGCGCATCGCAAATTCAATTCAGCAGGAGCGCCTCATGAAGCTTCTAGTGATTGGTGCGGGAATGATGGGTTCAGCAGCCGCCTACGACATGGCCATGTCTCCCGATGTCGAATCCGTCACACTGGCGGACACCGACAGCAAGCGCGCAAAGGAAGCCGCCTCGCGTATCAACAAGCTCGCCAAGGGCAAGAAGGTCCGCCCCGCACAGGTTGACGCCGGCAAGGAATCCGCCGCCCGCAAGCTTATGCGCGGCCACAACGCGGCGCTCTCGGCCGTTCCGTACTTCTACAACCTCGGACTCTGCAAGGCCGCCGTCGACGCCGGTTGCCACTTCGCCGACCTTGGCGGCAACAATACGGTCGTTCGCCAGGAACTCAAGCTCGACAAGCAGGCCCGGAAGAAAGACGTCTGCATCGCACCCGACTGCGGGCTCTCCCCTGGCATGGCCTCCATTCTTGGCGGCGAACTCGTCCGCCGCCTCGGCGGCAAAGCAGACGCGATCGAGATCTACGTCGGCGGCCTGCCTGAAGAACCCAGGCGCCCGTTCAACTACCAGCTCGTCTTCAGCGTGGAAGGTCTCATCAACGAGTACGTGGAACCTGCCCGCATCCTTCGCAAAGGCAAGCTCACCACGATTGAACCGCTCAGCGAACCCGAAGTCTTCGTTATGCAGGGATTCCCGCCGCTCGACGCCTTCCACACTTCCGGCGGCACGTCCACCATGCCCGAGACTTTCCAGGGCAAAGTCGGCGAGTGCTTCGAAAAGACGCTCCGCTACCAGGGACACTTCGCCATCATCCGCGCCCTCTATGATCTTGGCCTGTTCTCCAGCAAGCCCATGAAGGTTGGCAAGCAGGAGATAGTTCCTCGTGCCCTGATGACCAAAATTTTCGAAGACAAGTTCGCCGGCAATGAGCCAGACGTCACCATCCTCCGCGTCGAGGGCCACCTCAAAGACAAGGTAGCCGCTTTCACGCTGGTCGACCGTTATGACCCGAAGACGAAAATGACCTCTATGATGCGCACGACCGCATGGCCCGCCTCCATTGTTGTCATGATGATGGCCAGCGGCGTCATTCAAAAGCGCGGAGCCATCCTTCAGGAAGTGGACGTACCCGCGCAGGCCTTCATCAACGAAATGGCAGGGCGTGGCCTCGAGATCGAGTACTCGGAAGGTTCATTTGACGGAACCGAATCCAAAACCTTGAAAGCGGAGGCGTGATTTTGCGACATCTGAACCGGTTGCAACCGGTTGCCCTGCTCGTACTCCGTGTCGTGCTGGGGTTCATCTTCTTGATGCACGGCAAGGCCAAGATTTTCGGCGGTATGACTCATCATCTCGATATGGTCGCCGGCCTCGGCATGCCGCGCTGGATGGGCTATCTTTCCGCCAGCACCGAGTTCTTCGGCGGCATTCTGCTCATTGGCGGGTTGCTGACCAGGCTTGTCGGCATCGCTGGCTGCATCGAGATGTGCATTGCGATCGCGAAGGTACACTTCAAGAACGGACTGATCGGTCAGGGCGGATACGAATTGCCGCTGGCCCTTGCGGCTATAAACTTCGCACTCATCTGGTTCGGTGCAGGCCCCATCTCCCTCGACTGGCTCTTCAGCGGTCACAAGGGACGAGGCTGAAAGACAACGGCAGAAGCAAGAAGGCAAAAGGAAGAACGCTCAAGCTACGCCACCATCCCTTCCTTCTGCCTTCCTCCTTCTCCCTTCTTCCTCTGCGTCCTCCGCGGCTCTGCGGTTCAATGTTTCAGTACTCCGCCAGCTCGACGATAGCCCGATACACGTCTTTTGCCTGCGGCAGAATGCTGTCCTCCAGTATCGGCTGATACGCGACAAACGTGTCCTTCGCCGCAACCCGCTTCACCGGCGCATCCAGCACGTCGAACAACTCGTCAGCGATCCTTGCCACGATCTCAGCCCCGTAGCCCCAGCTGAGCATGTCCTCATGCACCACCATCACCCGGTTCGTCTTCTTCACCGACGCCGCAATCGCGTCAAAGTCATAAGGCGACAAGCTGCGCAGGTCGATCACTTCCACGCTGATCCCGTGCTCGCGCTCGGCTCTCTGCGCCGCCTGCAGGGAACGCGGCACCGTCGCGCCATAGGTCACGATCGTCAGATCTGTGCCCTGCTGCACTACCCGAGCCTTCCCGAACGGAATCATGTAATCCGGTCCCGGAT
>JAEZPW010000321.1 GCA_023441255.1 Acidobacteriota bacterium | reverse complement strand
GTCGTCGACGTCTACGTCGCCCTCGCGGTCCACCTTAACTTCTTCATGGCGAACCGTATCGCTGATGTTTCTGCTCTCGGTGACCTGGCGCTTTCCGACCCGCACCTCGCCCGTGACCACCGGTTGCTTTTCGACCCGCACCTGTTCTTCGCTTAGCGGCACGCGGATCTCCTTCTCCTCGCCAATCCGCGCATCAGCAGGGACCTCGCCGGAAGCATTAGTCCGTTCGATCACCAGTTCCTCGCGTGTGACGGGAACCTGGATGCTCTTGTTCTCGGTCACCACTTCCTTACGCAACCGGACTTCGCCTCGCGCCACGCGCTCCTTGTGGACGCGCAGCATCTCGCCCAGCAGCTGAATGCGGCGTTCGCCCATGTCTCTCAACTCGCCTCCCCGGCCCTCAACGCGGAATTCCGCGGCGCCCGCGCCGATATCTGCCCCGTTGCGCTGCAGAATGGCGAGTGCGTCGGAATCGCGCCCGCTTGAGGTGTTCACCGTCACCAGGCAGTTGCTGCGGTTCAGGTGGTGGCTGAAGTACCGCGACTCGTTCTCGTTCAGTCCAGCACTCGAAAGGTGACGCGGGAAGTCCTCCCCGTATGCATAATCGGCCTCGCGGTCGCCGTATGGCACACCGGCAGTGTTCGTCATATCGTCACGCCTGATGTCGTGATCCCGATCTTCGTCACCGCTTCCGAACGCGCTCTTGATCTTGTCCCACATGCCGCGGTCATGATGTTTCAGTTCACCGGTGCTCGTAGCGGAAGTGCTCACGCCCGTGTCCAAGTCTCCCTCGTCAGCGCGGGCCACGCCGATCTGGGACTCGGAAAAGCCGGCGGCTTTCAGGTCGTCAACAGCCTGCTGTGCCTTTACAGGATCGCTGAACAGCCCGGCTACGCTGCGGCGCTCCGTCCCGCGCAGATTGACATCGTTGTCAGTAAAAGCCATGGATACTCCTGTACTTCAAAATTGTTAGGGTGATCTTGCCTGTATGGAATTTCTTCAGTAGTGGTTACCGCGTAGGATGCGGTCTCGTAGGGGACGTTGCACCGCGTGAGTGCGAATCGAGTGCCGAGCCGCGTTGTTCCCCCAAGGACCTCGCCGACGCCTCAACGCCGGACGCGATCGCCTCACACGGTCCGCTTCACGTCACGGTCAGGAGTTGTACCGCGTCCAATGTAGCTCCGCTCGCATCAAACCAGCAGATTCCCCGAAAAACTAAAGTGACGGGGCAAGTGATGCTGGAGAACAGCATTTTCGTGGGGCTATAATCAGCTATGGCGACCTTGCGCCAACAGATCGCGACCAACGTTTTGACGGTCACGAAATTTCGCGAGCTGATGAAGAAGCTCCGCGAGACTCGGTCCGCTGAAGAAGTCGAACTGGTGCGCAAGGCCTATGACTTTTGTCTTCAACAGCATAGCGGCCAAACCCGCGCGAGCGGCGAACCGTACCTGGTCCACCCCCTTGAAGTTGCCATTCTGCTGGCAGAGATGAAGCTGGACGGCATCGCCATCGCCGCCGGCCTGCTCCATGACGTCGTGGAAGACACCAGCGTCACCGCCGACCAGGTGGAAAAGCTTTTTGGTGAGCAGGTGGCGCACATCGTCGAGGGCGTCACCAAGATCAGCAAAATTGACTTCGCCTCGCGCGAGGAACGACAGGCCGAAAACGTTCGCAAGATGGTGCTGGCCATGGTCGACGACATCCGCGTCGTCATGATCAAGCTGGCCGACCGCCTCCACAACATGCGGACCCTGGAATACCTGCCCAAGGAGCGACAGGAGAAGATTGCGCGCGAGACCCAGGAGATCTATGCACCCATCGCGCACCGCCTCGGCATGGGCAAAATCCGCGGTGAACTTGAAGACCTCGCCTTCCAGTACTGCGACCCGATCGCCTACGAACAGCTGAAGACGGCAGTCGAGAAGAAGCGCAAAGCCGGCGAGCACTACTTCCTCACCAAGGTCGAGACCGTCATTCGCGAGAAAGTAAAGGAAGCCGGCATCGAGGCCACGGTCCAGAGCCGCGTAAAGCGCCTCTGGAGTATTCACCAGAAGCTTCTTCGCCAGCGAATAACCGTCGACCAGGTCTATGACCTGTTCGCAATGCGCATCGTCACCAAGTCCGTTCACGACTGCTACGCCGTGCTGGGCATCATTCACAACCTGTGGCGCCCGGTGCCGGGCCGCATCAAGGACTTCATCGCCATGCCGCGACCGAACCTCTATCAGTCGCTGCATACCACGGTCATCGCGGAAAACGGTGAGTCCTTCGAAGTGCAGATCCGCACCGAAGAGATGCACAAGATGGCGGAAGAGGGCATCGCCGCGCACTGGAAATACAAGGACGGCCCGGTGTCCGCCAAGGACGAGCAGCGCCTCGCCTGGCTTCGCCAGGTGGTCGAGTGGCAGCGCGACGTCAGCGACCCCGGCGAATTCCTGTCGAACCTGAAGATCGACCTCTACCCCGAAGAGGTCTACACGTTCACGCCTAAGGGCAAGGTCGTTATTCTTCCGCGAGACGCCACGCCCATCGATTTCGCCTACACCGTACACACCGAAGTCGGACATACCTGCGTGGGCGCGAAGGTGAACGGACGCATGGTGCCGCTGCGCTACAAGCTGCGTTCGGGCGACATCGTGGAAATCGTCACCCAGACCGGGCACAAGCCCAGCCGCGACTGGCTCACGCTGGCCAAGTCAAGCCGCGCGCGCCAGAAGATTAAGCACTGGCTGAACATTCACCAGCGCGAGCGCGCCATTGAGATCGGCCGCAAGCTGATCGAAAAAGAATCGCGCAAATATCGCATTTCGCTGAAGGGCATCAACGACGAGGCCTACAGCCGAGTGGCCAAGGACTATGGCCTGGGGCGCGGCGAAGACCTCATCGCCGGCATCGGCTACGGCAAGTATTCGGCGCGGCAGGTGCTCGGACGCCTTGCGCCCGATTCCAGCACTGAGACGCCTGTTTCGCCCACTGAAGAAGAGCACCCTGCGACAGGATTCACCAGCGTCGTTCGCCGCGTCTTCGGCGGTTCAAGCACCAACTCGGCCATCGTGGTAAAAGGCCATGATGACCTGATGGTGTACCGAGCGCGCTGCTGCAATCCAATCCGCGGCGAAGAGATTCTCGGCTACGTCACGCGCGGTAAAGGCGTGGCGGTACACACCAAGGGCTGCCCCAACGTCGCCAATCTCATCAATGAACCCGAGCGCCGCATCTCGGTCGAGTGGGCCAGGGACACGAAAGATGGAAACGGCACCACAGCCGGTTTCCCGGTCAAACTCACCGTCTTCTGCGACGATCGCGCCGGCATGCTGAAGCAGATCGCTACCATCATCAGCGACGAAGGCACTAATATCCGCAACATCGAAGCCCGCACCGCCAACCGTCAGGCAAACATCGACGTCGTCATTGATATCGAGCACCTCAAGCACCTCGAACACATCATCGCCGGCCTGCGAAAGATCCCCGGCGTCAAAGACGTTCAGCGAGTACAAAAGATCTAGCCATCGGGCCATCTCGCCATCGGGTCATCTGGCCATCTCGCTATCTCGCCCCCCAAACGATGTCATCCTGAGCGCAGCGAAGGACCTATGCATTTTGCCTGCAGCGAGGTGGATGCACACGCGGCCCTTTCCCGATTTGATCTTGCACATCGTTGCGCGTGCACACATCACCGTGCGGCGCTTGACTTTCATGGCGGAACAATTCAGCCTTGATGCTCGTCTCGTGGGGAGCGACGATGGCCGTACCTCGTAGGCGGGGAAGCAAGTTGGGAGGAAGTGCCGCACTGCTGCTGGGCATCTGCTGCGGGTTGCTCTGCGTCATGGTGGCGGCCCTGCTCGCTTCCATGATCGATTCGATGACCGGCGGGGTCGTGGACCGCCTCATCTCACTGCTGACGTCGCGCAGAGCTCTCGCCGTTCTTTTCGTCTCCTGTGTCGTGGCTCTTTGCGTCCGTTCCTATAACCACCTGGTGCGCTCGCGTCTGCAGGTTCGAGAAGCTTGGGCCACCACCGACGCGCAACTGAAACTCCGCGCCGATCTCGTTCCGCAACTCGTTGCAACTGTCTCCGCCTACGCGCGCCACGAACAGCAGACGTTCGAGAACGTCACACGCGCCCGCATCGCACTCATGTGCGCCCGTGGTCCGCAGGCGCGCGGAGATGCCAACCAGGACCTGACCGCCGAAACCCGCAAGCTGCTTGCCGTCGGGGAGAGTTATCCGGAACTGCGGGCCTCCGAGAACTTCGCCACATTGCAGAAGCAGCTCTCCGATATAGAGAGCAAGATCGCCTGGGCCCGCCAGTTCTATAACCAGACGGTGCTCGACTACAACACTCGTATCGCGCATTTTCCGCGCAAGCTCTGGGCTCCGCTGTTCGGGTTCACTCCCGAGGAGTTCTTTGAAGCAACGGATCGCGAACGAGGCACTGTCGCTGCGCATGTCGCCTGAAATGTCAGCCACGCCCAAGCCGGTACTGGCCTACGATCGCCGGTCGAGTAATCAGCAAATGACGAAGCTGCTGCTCGGCGTGTTTGTTGTCATCACGCTTCCCGTCGCATGGTATGCCACCGAATACATCGCAACCTGGATCATCATGCTCTCGCCCGCCAACGCCGAGCTCTCGTATACCCGGCCGGTGTTGGCCATGTCGCTGTCGATGATTTCGGCCCTGCTTATCCTCGTCGCCATCGCCTGGGCCGAATATCGCTGGTGCGCGAGCCTCGTCATGGGGGTTGCCGGCGCACGTAACGTGTCGGCTTCGAGCCATCCAGACCTGTGCAGCGTCGTTGAAAACCTGTCGATCGGAGCGGGACTGCCCGTTCCTCGCCTTTACGTTCTGGAAGCCGAAGCTCCCAACGCATTCTCGACCGGTTTCGCCCCCGAGCACGCCTCGCTCGCCGTCACCAGCGGACTCCTCCGCATACTCGATCGGCAGGAACTCGAGGCCGTCGTGGCGCATGAACTCTCGCACATTGGCAACCGCGACACACGACTCGGGGCTATGCTGGCGGCAGTGGTTGCGACGCTCTGGCTGCCACACATGATCGTCTACAGATTCTTTCGGCTGCTCTTCCGCAAAAACGCTCTGCTCGGCGCCGGATGCCTGGTGTTGGTCGTACTCTTCTTTTTGCCGTTGCTGCCCATCTTCATCGGCGTTCTGACGGGAAGCATCTGGGGCGACTACCCTGCCATTGACCTCTTTTCGCTGCTGCTGCTGGTCTGGTTCGTCTACGTCGTCGCAGGCGGGCCATTCTTTGCCCTGCTGCTGAAACCTTTATTGTGGCGCGAACGCGAGTCGCAGGCCGATGCGGAAGCCGTTCTGCTGACCCGCAACCCCGCCGCTATGAAAACCGCACTGGTGAAAATGTCCGAATGCAGTGCTCCCCGCCTGGAGATCATCGGAGCCTTGCGCCACCTCTGTATTGTGGACCCGCTAAATCCATCGAGCCGCGGCGATGTGCTCTCCTGTCATCCGCTGGTCGAGAACCGGATCAAGGCGCTGGAACAGATGGGAGCTCACTGAAGAAATGGGGCCATCGGTCATTCTCACCCCACAGTTGTCATCCTGAGCCTCACCCCAGAGATGTCATCCTGAGCGCAGCGAAGGACCTATGCATTTTGCCCGCAGCGAGGCGGATGCACAGGCTTCGCCACAACTGTGACCTAGCCTGACGTTCGTCGAACTCCGATGGCCCGATGACCCGATGGCGAGATAACCCGATTCTGTTATGCTGCCGCTTCGGGCGGAAACAATATCGGCTCAAGCAGCATTCGGCGCGCACCTTCGCTGTGGATACGCTGGTCTGCCGAATAAAGATCCACCCGTCCCCAGCGCGTGTTGTGCATGGAAAAGATGCCGCCCTGCGGCGACGCCACGCGCGAGTTCGTCGACGTGTAATCGTAATGAACGGCGTGGCCCGGAATATCGGCGCGTACGTGCAGCACCAGCGCGCTGTCCCGGTCGGCGATCTCGACCTGGAAGTCGGAAACGCGGTTGAATTCGGCACTGCCGCCCTGGCTCTTGTATTCGCTCACGTCTTCTTCAAGTTCGCGCACAAGTTCTTTCCAACGTGCAAGCGCAGCACGCTCGAAGATCATCTCGGGCGTGCTCTCGTCTTCTCGGGGCTGCATCGAACGTAGCCGGTCCTTATATTCTTCACCCACCCAACCCATCTCCAGTCGCTTCCTTTTCTTATTAATGCCCAGTGTTTGGAAGCAGTCCCGGTGCGTCACGCTGCCCGAAAGACGCGCATGCCGCTATGAACGCCGAAGCTGCAGCCGCCCAGAAAACGCGAGCTACGGCTCAGGTCGAATCCGGCCCCTCATCTCCTGTCGAGTTCTGTTTTGACTCCGCCGCCGCGCAGTTGGTCCTTTTTCCTGTTCCTGCTCTCTCCAACTTGCGCTACTATAGGTTTGTTCCTGATTCGAAATTATTTCACGGTGCTGCTGAAGGAGAGTGAATGCGGAATCGTAGCCTCGGCATATTCCTGTCCCTGCTGGTGTTGCTCATCCCCATGCTAGCTACGGCCCAGTCCTCGGCCATCTCGGGACAACCGCCTCTGTTCGCCGCATCCGTAAATGGTCGGCCTTTGCAACTGCACGAATTCGAGCAGGGCTCATTCGGGCTGTTCGAACTGGCGGCGCCGGCTGAAGTGGAAGTTCGTCCCGATTTCGACGTGCGCTGGGTCGACATTCGGCCCAAGTCGGCCGGGATCGCATTCACGATCGGAGCGGACCACCGCAGCGTACGGTTTCGCCTCGGCACCCCCGGCCCGGTCACGGTTGAATTCAACAGCGACCTCAAATTCGTTGTGCACCTGTTCGCCTATGCGCCCGAAAAAGACGCCCCCAAGCCCGGCGCCGCCAACGTGCGCTACTTCGGTCCCGGCCTGCACGAACCCGGCTTGATGGAACTGAAGGACGGCGAAACCCTTTATCTCGCGCCCGGCGCATGGGTCAAAGGAAACGTCCGTTCGATCGGCACCAAGAACATTACGATTCGCGGCCGCGGCGTCCTCGACGGTTCTGACGTCTTCGAGAAACAAAAAGAGCGCACCCCCGGTTCGCACAACATGGTCTATTTCGAAA
>JAEZPW010000212.1 GCA_023441255.1 Acidobacteriota bacterium | reverse complement strand
ATTCGACCCGCCGTGGTCCTGATGGCAACAACCTCGAATGACGACTTTACAACAAACTCGCATAACAAAAAGGGACGAGGCATAGCCCCGTCCCCAAACAGGAGAGTACAGCGTTACATAATCGCGGTCGGCGGCGCCGGTTCGTCCGGACGGCCCGCGTTGGCCAGCGGCAGACGAATCATCAGTACGGCTAACGCAATCATCACGAGAATGGCCAGCACGCCAGTTCCAGCCCAGCTTGCGTCGGGCAGGATCGCGTGACCTCTTGTCTTCTCGGCCGCTCGGAAGCCGGCTACCACAAGACCGCAGAGCGCTTCACCGGCGATCAGGCCGGATGCGGTCAGCACACCAGCATTCTCGACACGTGCTTTCTGCGCGTCGTTCAAACCGGCGCGATCACGATACTTGTCGGTGGCCCAGCGGAACACGCCGCCCACGAAGATCGCGAACGTAGTCTCCAGCGGCAGATACATGCCGACTGAGAAGAGCATCGGGCTTTTCACTTCGATCAGGATCAGGCCGAAGCCCATCAGAATACCGACCACAACGAGGGGCCACGCCATATTGCCGCCAACAATGCCCTGCGCCAATGATGCCATCAAGCCAGCCTGCGGCGCGGACAACTGAGCGGACCCGAACGTGTACGCGCGATGCAGCCACATGAGCGGGAAGAAAAGAGCGAGTGATGAAACGGCAATACCCAACAGGTCACCGATCTGCATGCGGGCCGGCGTTCCACCGAGGATATGGCCGACTTTGAGGTCCTGCAGCATTTCGCCAGCGACTGCCGAAGAAACGCAAACGACCGCAGCGACGCCGAGAACAGCCGCAACGCCCCGCCCGCCGGTAATGCCCATTGCGACCATCAGCAGAGCCGCAATGACCAGAGTACAGAGCGTAAGTCCGGAGATCGGGTTGTTCGACGATCCGATCATGCCCACCAGGTTCCCACTGACGGCGGCGAAAAAGAACCCGAGCACGATCATCACGATCGCCGCAACGGCAGCACCGCCCAGCACCCCAGTGAAGTACAGGTAAATAGCAATCATGCAGGCGAAGACCGCGGCAAGGCCGATGAAAACGACCTTACTGCTGAGGTCCTTTTCCGTGCGGTTCGTGGCCTCGTGACCGGCGGCCGACTTTTTCAGGTCGGCAATGGCGCGCTTGATACCAAGCCCCAGACTCTTGCGCATACGGAACAGCGTGAACCCCGCACCCACCATCATGCCGCCCACAGCGATCGGCCGAACGATGTGATACCAGATCCCGAATGCCACGCCCGACCATCCGGCTTCATTCGGCACTCCAGCGGCCAGTTGCGGACCAAGGAAGAAACTCAAAAGTGGAACGAGCAAGCCCCACGCAAACACGCCCCCCGCGAAGTTCAAGGCGCCCAAACGAGGACCGATGATGTAGCCGACGCCCAGGTATGCCGGACTGATCGCAGGCGCACTGAAAGTCGACATCGAGCCGGCCTGCACCGCAGGACTGCCCGGTGCTTTCGTCATACTCACAACGCTCTTGCCCAGAGTGCCAACCTTCACGAGGAATTCGCGACTCGCAGCAAAGACGTTGATCGCGCCCAGGAAATATATGAACGCGCCGATCCCCATGTTGGCGAAGAGGATCTTCGCTGCCTTCGCGCCCTGCTGTCCGGCCTTGTGGATCTCGGCTGCCGCGACCGACTCGGGGAAGGGCAGTTCCGGATCTTCGACCATCACGCGCCGCAGCAGAGTAACGAAAAGGATGCCAAGCGTGCCACCAACGGCCATCAGGACTGCAGACTTGACGTAGCCGTGCTGAACGTCAAATTCCGGCCAGACACCGGCGAGGACGAAAGCCGGAATCGTGAACACAGCGCCCGCTGCCACCGACTCACCAATGGAGCCAATGGTTCGGGCGATGTTCTCTTCCAGTATGGAGCCCTTCATGAGCCGCAGAATGGCCATGCCGATGACGGCGGCAGGGTACGTTGCGGCGATGGTCATGCCGGCGCGCAGGCCAAGGTACATGTTGGCCGCACCAAGAATGACCGTCATGATCAGGCCGAGGATCACCGCACGAAGGGTGAACTCGGTCATCTTCATGTCGGCCGGAACATACGGCTGGAACTTGGGCCTGGTTGCAGCCGGAGGAGAAGTCGTCTGCGTACTCATGCGTGGTGGTCCTCACAATGTGGATGAATACTTCGATGATTCTAGGTGGAACTGCGCAAATTAGCACGCCAATTGCACAGAAAACAAGCTGAACAGAGTTCTTCCTCGAATTTCGGGCCTCGTCGGCTGCCAGTCTGGAACGCCGGGCGTCGCAGAGGGTTTTGGCCTGTTCACCCCTAATTCATCGAACATTCACGCCAAGGCGATTGAACGGGCTTGACGGGGCGGCTATACTGATGAGGAGTCCAGCCTAAGAATGCTGGGCTGAGGAGGGTCGTCTTCAGCAGTAACGGTGACCTAACTCGGGCCGACGGAGTAGATCCTGAGAGGCGGGGCTCCCCTATTGCCTCCGTCAAATCGGCCTTGGGAACAGCGGCTTGCAGCGTCTTTTCGACAATCTTTCCTTCGGCATGCCGCGTCTGCGATGCTCCCCTTGTAAAGGTTTCACGATTACCCGTTTGTGACACGTGTCTCGACGATGTTATCCGCCTGCACGGCAATATCTGCTCCATATGCGGTAATGAGATTGTTTCGCTGTCCGTAAGGCCAGACGGTACGCCATGCTGCGGAGAGTGCCTCCAGTCGCCTCCGCCATTCGAACGCGCCGTCGCTTACGGAACCTATGATGGCGTTTTGCGCGAGTTGATCCACCTGCTCAAGTACGACCGCGTGCGACCTGCCGCCGGCGTGCTAGGGCGCATGTTGAGCGACTCGCTCCTGCAACTTCTTTCACAGTTCGAGTCCAGGTCTCTGCTTGTCATCCCCGTCCCCCTGCACGAGAAGAAACTGCGCGAGCGCGGCTTCAACCAGTCCGAACTCATTGCGCGGGCGGCGATGAAAATTATCCCCCTCGGTGATGTGAACTGTTCGACTCTGTACCGGGTGCGCCCGACGGAGTCGCAGACCGGTCTCACTCCGCAGCAACGCCGCTCCAACATTCGCGGAGCATTCCGCGTGCTCGATTCGAGCGAGATTTCCCGCAGAGACATCCTACTCGTTGATGACGTGTTTACGACCGGAACCACCGCCGCAGAGTGTGCCCGAGTATTGCGTAAAGCTGGTGCCGCACGCGTGTGGGTAGCAACGGTTGCCCGGGTGTTGCTGCGACAAGATACAGGTATTCCTCGGCTCGATTCGGGCGAGGATGCGGTGGATGCCTCAGTGCCGATTGCTAGGGCGGCGCGGGCCTAGAGATTATGTCCGTAAAGAACAATTCGGTCCGTATGCAGAAAGTATCGCTCGCGGACGCTGGTTTTGTTTCGCAACATGGCGGCTACTCTCCCATGCGCGCCCCCGTGTTGGTCCTGAACGCCTCTTACGAGCCCATCAATGTATGCGCCGCGCGTAGAGCGATTGTGCTCGTGCTTAAGGGCGTGGCCATGACGGAGGAAATCAACGGTCACTTCATGCACTCAGCCAAGATGGCGATGCGAGTGCCTTCCGTCATTCGCCTGCTAGAGTATCGCCGCATTCCTCACCAGACGCGTGCCCTTTCGCGAAAGAACATATTGCTGCGCGACCGCAACACTTGCCAATACTGCGCCGAGGTGCTCCCCTCGACCGAACTGACGCTGGATCACGTCATCCCTCGTTCTCGCGGTGGCGCCTCAACCTGGGAAAATCTTGTTGCCTGCTGCCACACCTGCAACCGTCGTAAAGGGAACCAGCTGCCTGCGGAAGCCGGGATGAAACTGCTGCGCGAACCCCGCGCCTTCAGCCTCCATACAAGCCGCCACATCATGCGGCTTATGGGGCACTCCGATGCGAAATGGCGCAAGTACTTGTTCTACTGAATGCGGCAACTCGCAGCGGCAGACTCTGCATCTTAAGCGCTCTTTTGTTCCAACCATAAGCACCTGTCTACCCACGGTGCAACAGAATTGCCCATCGTACCGGTGCGCTAATCCGTTAAACTCCCGGAAAATAAGCAGTTCCGGCTGCACGTGGTACGGCAGGGGTGGAAACGAAACTGCTCCGTTATTGGTTGCTGCCTAAACGCTTCATTGTGGCAAAGCGTCACGCCACCCATTGTTTTCAGGTTGAGATTGGGAGTCTGAATGGCGGAAAACGTAATAGACCAGATTGTTTCCGAACTGAAAGGCGCTGGCGCGCAGTTTTTTCCAGATAACGAACTGAAAAGTGTAAGAGTGGTCGGTCACACGCCGAAGCCCGATCACTACATTTACGACATAGTCGTCGATTTCACGACCGGCAGCGAGCGCCTCGCTGCGAAGGTCTACCGTGGCACCAAGTGCGGACCGCAAGGGGCACGCGGCATCGCGAAGCTGGAATTCAGCAATCTGGAACGCGTTTACAACACGTTCCACAAGCGCAAACTCACCGGCGTGCCGCGCCCGATCGGGGACTTCTCAGAGTACGGGGCCGTAGTGGCGGAAAAGCTTACGGGACTGCCGTTACAGTCGATCATCATGAAGGCTGCGCTGCTGCCCGGGTACGCCGACCGTGGCATGCTTAAGATAGCGGCTCGCAAGACAGGCGAGTGGCTGCGCAGCTTCCACCGCGCCACCTCGGACATGCCGACCGATTTCGACGGTGTCGCGCTTACGCGAGACCTACAGAGGTTGTGCGAGAGCTGCAAAGGCGAGGGGCTGGACGATCACGCGATCGCCACAATTCTGTCGGGCGCCAACACCATCCTGGCGCGTAACAAGAAGCCGCTGCCCTCATCCGCCGTACTGAACGACTTCACGCCCCTGAACGTGATTGTGGGGGAACAGGGCATTGGCATCTGCGACTACGCCAAGATGACGCCTCGCGGTACTTCGTTCACGGATGTCGCGATGTTTCTGGCGTCGGTAGAGGCGCTCGAGAAGTACCCGTTCTGCAATCGAGCCATCACCACCCAAGTGCAGGACGAATTTCTCGACGCATACGGCGTTAACCAGTCCGAACAGGCCGTTTTGCGGGTTCTTAAGATGAAAGCGTTGTTGAGCATGTTCGCCCAGGGCCGCGGTATCAAAGAGAGTGCAGTACGCAAGAAGGTCATGTGGGCGACCGTCATGAAACGCTTCATCCAGCAGGCAGCACAGAGGTCGCTCGCACCAGCAGCCTGAACCGCCATCGAAGACATTCCAACACACAACAGGGGCGCCGACCAGTGGGCGCCCGCCTGCCGCTCCAGCCGTTCTGAATAACCCACTTTTATACCGGCTATAACAACTTTGAATTTCCCTTCCATGCTGCCGGGCGGTACGAATGGACGTGTACGATCTCAGGCCGCCTATTTTCCTATTCCAATATCTTTCGGCTTGAGGGGCAGCACGACGGAGGGCCAGCAATGATAACCACGGGGTCGAAAATCGACGCCATTCCATGTCCGCTTTGTGCCGGAAAGGGCAAGCTACTGCCGGCTGACATCACACGTATCGCAAGACTCAGTGCCGACGAAACCTTTCGGCAGGTTATGCAGAAGAACCAGCAGAACGAAGATGCCGCGTGGCAGTGGTACGAGGCCGAACTGATCGCGCGCTGGGGACGCAACCTCGGGGATGGTTTCGGCGCAGCCGCTTGCCGTCCGGTCATTTCGAAGCTGGCCGGATAGAGTTAAAAAAACGGAGCCGGCCAATCCGGCTCCGTTTGAGCGTCACAACGCACCGCCGCTATTTCTGCGGCGGTTTTTGTTGCTGCGGTGTGTGTTGGGGCTGCGCCGGCGCCTGCTGTCCCCGCTGCGGTCCCTGTTCCTGACCCTGCGCCTTCTGGATATCCTGACCTTCGTAGGTGATCTTCACGTCCGAACCAAAGCGCTTGTAGTTCGTGTACTTGATGATTTCTCGAACCTTCACGTCCTGCGTGGAGAAGTGCAAGGTATCGAGAGCTCGCGTGAAGGTTGGGAACCAGTAGCGGCCGTCGATCTGTTCGCGCCACGTGGTGAAAGCCGGGAAAAGGTTCTCGTTCTTTTTGCCGCGAGTTTCGGGTACGGTCTTTCCGTGCGTTTTCACGATCTGCAGGTCATGGTCGTCAACCCAGATCCGACCCTGGAAGTACCGCTTGTTCTTCTCTATTTGCTTCGGGGCAATGTCAAAAACGTACGTGTTCAGCTCGTCCTCTTTCTGCTGACCGACGTACATGACGTTATACTCAGGAAGTTCGTCGCTCGTCAGCACGAAGGGAAGCTGGTGGCGAAAGTCGTATTCGTCCTGCGGAGTAAGGCCGATGCGCTCCAGCGAGGACTGCGGGGCGAAAACGACGTTTTCTATGCGCTTACCCTGGTTATCGAACAGAACATCAAAGACTATCCTGTACTCGCCATCTATGGTGTCGCCATCCAGGGTCTGAACCGTCACTTCCTGCCGGTACGTGTATTTTTCGCGCGCAGTTGCGAATTCCTTCTCCTTCGCGGCGAAACGCTGGATGATCTCATCAACCGTGACCCCTTTCGGATCAGCCTTGATCAGTTCGCCTTCCTGCGCCAGCAAACGAATGGGGGCTGCGAATGAGACCAGCAGAATGGCGCTCAACGCGGCGTACAAGATGCTCCGTCGTTGCATATATAAGTCCTAAGCTCCTCAATCACTTAGATGTAGCTGCGCCCGGCAGGATTCCAGTATCGCCCTGAGGCACTGTGCAAATCGGGTCGTAGCCAGCTGAAAACCCGGCCCGCCTCAAACCCGGCAGACCACCTCCAGTTTAAATCCGCATGAGCCGGAAATGTTGCGGTGTCCGCCCGCACGGAGGCGACACTGAATTTGCAAAAAACTTGAAAATCCTGCTTCTCTCCTCCAGAATTCCTCCGCGCTTTCTTTGGAGGATTAAATGCACTCTAAGCGGCTTCAGGCCGTGGTTTCCCTGCTATTTGTGTGCCTTCTCGCGCCATTGGCATTTTCGTCGGAACCTGCACCCGGACAACCTGCAAATACAGATGCCGTTTACCAGGCGCTGCGCCACATCACTGTTGGTTCCGAAGCACTCGTAGCCGAGAACACGGTGCTGAAACGCGAGTTCGCCACGTTTACCTTCAAGAGCGGAACTTTCTATTTTCTCGCTCCTGTGAACGGGAAGGTTACGGGAGCCGTGTTTATTGGCGACGGTTCGCTTGTGCTTGCGCCTGAATCATCGCAGGAAAAACGAAGCCTGTCTTATCTCACGAAGAATCAGCCCTTCAACGAAGCTTTCAATACGGTCGTATTCCGGTTTACAGACAACACCTACGAAGAGCTGAAGAAATCATGGCCACCGGCGCGCGATACGAGCGAGAGTGGCCGCGCCGCCAAAGCGATCGCCGACAACCTGGACACGCTGCGGAACAACCGCGAAACCCGCTACAACATCTCCGCCCGGATACTGCAGGACCTCCTTGCCACGTCGCCCGGAGGGCTCTTCGCCGCGTTCATCCGTGGCAAGAATTACAACGACAGCGAAGTGTTCATCGTGGATCCACAAGGCGTGCGGATGTACGAACTGGAGCCCGAAGAAGTGGCGTTCGTCACCTACGACGAGAACAAGTTCGGTTATTGGGCCGTAAGTCACTTGCAGAATGAATATGCGTCCGGCATCGCCAGAGGAAGCCAGTTCAATGCCCCCATCGACGTTCAGTCGCAGAAACTTGACGTCGAGATGGAGAAGAATGCCGAGATGCACGGGACGGCTGTGACCACGTTCACCGCCGCGCGCAATGGCGTCCGCGTGGCTCCTTTCAGCATCTTCCGCCACTTCAAGGTCCAGAGTGTGACGGATGACGCCGGCAATCCTTTGCCCTACGTTTACGAAGAAGTGTCGTTCAATCGAGGTGAGAGCGACGACGCCGACAACTTCAACGTCATACTGCCGAAGCCGCTTGCGGCCGGCGAAAAGTTCACGATTAAGACCGTATACGGCGGGAAAGACGCCGTCAGCAACGAAGGCGGGGGCAACTATTTTCCGATCGCGCGTACCGATTGGTTTTTTTACACTCGCGGGGGCGACTACGCGGATTACGAGATGACGTTCCGCATTCCGAAGAACATGAAGATCGCCGCGACCGGCACGCTGGTGAGCGAGAAGACGGAAGGCGATTGGAACGTGACGCAGTGGAAAACGGAGGTGCCGATCGGCCTTGCTGGATTCAATTTCGGGCGGTTCAAGAGCCTGGAAGAGAACATGGACGGCGTGACGATCCAGTCGTATGCCAACGAGACGCAACCAGACTGGGTGCAGGCGCTTCAGCACTACGCCGACGGAGATACCAATATTTCGTTGGGCGCCAGTCACATGACGGGCTTCGCACTGGGCACCATGGACACCCGCACTATGATGAAAAAACCACTGGGCGAAGCGCAGATGGCAGTCCATCTCTACTCTGACTACTTTGGCCCGATGCCCTACAAGCGCCTTTCCATGACGCAACAGACGGCTTGCAACTTCGGACAGGCCTGGCCGGGGCTGGTGTGGCTGCCGATCTGCTCGTTCTTCGACAGCACAGTCCGTCACCAACTCGGGGTCGATGACAGACGACAGCCGTACTGGAATGTCGTCGCGGCTCACGAGGTTTCCCACCAGTGGTGGGGCCATACGGTGGGCTGGGCGTCCTATCGTGACCAGTGGATGAGCGAAGGCTTCGCACAGGAATCGGCGTCGTTGTTTCTGCAGGCTTACTACAAGAAGGACGTCGAAACGTATCAGCGTTTCTGGCGTGTGCAGCAGGAGAACCTGGTCGAGAAGAACCAATTCGGATTCCGTGCCATCGATGTTGGCCCGGTCACGATGGGGCATCGCGTCAGCTCAACCAAAACGGGCGGAAACTATACTGCCATCGCGTACGGCAAGGGCGGCTTCATCCTGCACATGATTCATATGATGATGTGGGATCCGAAGGTCGGAGACCAAAACTTCAAGCTGATGATGAAGGACTTCGTCAACACCTACCGCAACCGTCCCGCCAGCACCGAGGACTTCAAGGCCATGGTCGAAAAGTACATGAGCCCGCAGATGGACCTCGATCGCAATCACAAGATGGACTGGTTCTTCAACGAGTACGTCTACGGCACCGAGCTGCCGAGCTACGACTTTAACTACACGATCAGCAATGATGCGAACGGCCCTGTCGTCGATCTGAAGCTGACGCAGTCCAATGTGTCGGACAATTTCAAGATGCTCGTGCCGCTCTACATCGAACTGCCCGACGGCCGCGTCGGCCGACTGGGCTCTGCTCCGCTGGTGGGAAATAACACTCTCCAGCAGAAGATTCCGCTTGGGAAGAACCTGACACCAAAAAAGCTGATGATCAACTACTACTACGACGTGCTTAGCGGCATGTAGTCACTATATTCCGCGGGCAACGGGCAGCGCAGCGCAGCCCATTTAAGAACGACACGAGGCAGGTCGAATCTCGGCCTGCCTTGTTTTTCTCGATGTGTTTGAT
>JAEZPW010000128.1 GCA_023441255.1 Acidobacteriota bacterium | reverse complement strand
CGCGCCGGTTGAACCCGCTCCTCGATAGCCATGGTGCTTTCAGGTTCAACTTCTTGGTCTGGTGCCAGGGCCGAGGTCCGCTCGAGAGCCGCCTGCCACTCCGTCGCTTCAACGGTCTTGTCGTCTGTCGGCGGCGGGAGAGTACCCAAGATGGGATAGCGCCAACGATCTCCCAGGTACACCACGTACATGCCACGGGTGAGTTGGTGCGCGTGAAACTCGGTTTGCTCGGGCCGGTAGCCGAACGTCTTGGCAAGTTCGGCGAGCTCCTTGCCATCGGTGAGATTGGCTGCGATCTGTGCGTAAAGATTGCTGCGAAACACCGGACTAAGCACTCCCAAATTGTTCGTGGTCGCAAGCAAGCCAATGCCTGTTTCACGAATCAACCCCACGAGCTCATCGAGTACTGCGCCGCTGATCTTCCCGTCAGGGTTCCACGAGAGCACGGCCTCATCCATCACCAAGACAACGCGCAAACCGCCACGGTACTGGGCCTGGCGCTGGTGCGCCCACAGGTAGTACACGAGCAAGCCCCATACGAACTGAAACACATCTGTCGCGTTCCCAGGCAGGTACACATTGTGAGAGGCGAGGTCCTCAAAGCTAATGCCCTCGTTGAAATCGCAAAGCCCGGGGAAGGAGTCGAGGATGCGCTGCAATCGGAGGCTCGTGCTACGGATCGCGTCACGACGTACGTACGTGTCATTGGGACGATACAGGGATTCCACGGCTGCTTTGAGGGTGCGTAGTGTCCAGTGCTTGACACCGGCCAGTGCACGAAATCCGTCGTGGAGCACCTGCCGCACGTGCTCGGCGGCAAACATGGATCGGCACAGCACAGTTGTCAGCAGGGCTGCTTGCTCATGACGACTCAGAAACGACAATGGCTGGAGGAGATTGAAGCGCGTCTGGCCAGTGATGATACGAAATGCATACGCTGCCTTCGCGGCCAAGAAGCGATAATCGTCTTTGCAATCAAAGCACCAGATGTGTGTTTCGCTCTGTTCGAGCAGCTGGCGAATGAGGTGGAGGAGCAGCGCGGTCTTGCCGGTGCCCGTAGCACCAATGATGCACGCGTTACGCGCGAGTTCCTCCTCGGACAAGAGCACGGGCGCGTCATCGATGACCTGGTTGACAAGATGATACCGCCCAGCACCGATAAGGTGGGCTGGCGCGAGCAAGAACGGCACACGCTCGTACTGCGAAACAGCTGACTGTAGCAGCGACTCCACCAGCAGAAGAAGCCGCTGGTCCAATGGCGCATTGCGCTGCGGCTTGATGGTGGCCAACAGCGGCGCAACTTGCGGGTGCGTGGCAAGTCCCAGACGCTCTGCCAACCGCTTAAGCATTTCGAAGTGCTTTAAACACTCCACAACCAACACCACCACTCCCGCCGCGCGCACTGCCGACAGCGGCCATTGCGCAGGCAGGAACGGCAGCACACGTTACCGCACGCACAACGGACCACCGCCGCTGTGCTAAAGACCTCCTGGCACGAGCGGCACGCAAACAAAGCCTCCGTCGCCTGTGAGCCATCTCTGGTCATGGTGCGCACATCGGCGGTTGTGAAGTTTGTCCCGCCACGCTCATCGAGGAGCGATTCCTCAAGTGCTTCATGGAATATCAGCTGCTTGCCCGTGATTGGGTCACGAACCACCCGACGTTGGACTTGCGAGCTTGCAATATCTTGGTCAGCCACGGTGGTACTCCGTTTGTTTAAGCAGGGCCTGCAACCCGAATCCGACCAGCGCACCGCCCAGGGTTGCAGAGGTGATCGCCAGGAGGCTCGTTACGTTAGGTGGCCAGAACGTCAGGACGGCCACGACGATACTTAGGAGCGCAATGATGGCAGCCCGATGCATGATGCTGCTGGCCACGATTGCTGCCAAGACGAACTGGCCGGATCGTAGAAAGCTCAGGGCCAGAAGAAAACCCGCCAGCTGAAACGCCGACGCGACTAAAGCGATGGCGTGCAGCACGACGAAAATAGAAAACGCATGTAGCCCAACGCGGGCGAGCACCGCAATTCGTGCGCGAGGGAAGGTTGTGGGTGATGGTTCTGGAATACTGGGGTGCATCATTCCGCTCCTTTCGGGGCAAGGGTCCACAACGGAGCGAGGTCGCCAAGCCCCAAGCGACCTGCCGGGCCGCAGTGCGGACAATCGCTTTGCAGCCGCACGCCGAGGTGCTGGAGGTCTCCCTGCAGTGCACGGTACACCGTGTACTCGCGTGAGGGCTTATAAGGAAGGAGCCAATTGTGGATTTCGGCAACTGCTAAAGACGCAACGGTACAGTTAAGGTGGCAGACTGCAGGAGCGGGTAGCCCATTGAGATAGCCACGCTCGCGCAACCGCGCCTTGACGTCGTGACCTGCAATCTCAATCGCTGCTTGTTGTTCATCGATGATGCCCGCGCACAGCAGACACCAACCTCCAAGTGGGGGCATAGCCACTTCGCCGCTGACGTCACGGTCGGCTGCATCGAGCTGCAGGTGCACTCCGATGTGCACGAGCGGTATGAGGTACTGGCACGAGAGCGCGTTGAGAACGAGTCGTGATGAATGATTATCGGTTGCCGCAATGATCAGGTCGCAGATCGTCAGTTCTCGCAGGGCCACTTTGGAGAAGACGGACCGTTGCAACGTTTTCACGCGTGCTGTCGGATCGATCCCTTTAATCACTCGCCGGGCCACCAGGGTCTTACCCGTCTTCGCTCGTACATCGAGCCGCGTGCTGCCAAAGAGGCGGTTAAGATTGGTGGAGTCAACCGCATCGTGGTCGATGAGCGTAAAGTGCCGCACTCCGAGCCGCGCGAGCATCTCGACTACGGCACTCCCCAACCCGCCCAGCCCCACGACTCCTACCCGGAGTTGCGCAAGTCGGTCGTGCAATTCGCGGCCAAAGGCGCGCATTTGCCGATCAAAACGAGAGTCATCTTTGCGTGGCTTTGCGATCGGGCGAGAGAACGGTGATGGGGCGGGGACAGCGACAACCCCATGCGGGGTTCCCATCCAGACTCTCGCCGCGACGGCCTCGCGGCCGGCGAGAACGACAGAGCCATAGAGCGTTCCGGGCAGTCGGGTGCGAAGGTATTCAGCAATGGCTGCTTCACTTGCGTCGTCCGTTGCCGAGAACGATACGCCTGACTCTTGGCCGCAATGAGTATGCCAGTCCACTTGGGATAGGCCCTCGCTGGCTGCCAATCGAAATACGCAGCGGTTGACGGTTTGGTCTAAGGCTATCCCGGTCCCAGATTGGTACGCGAGCCCCTCACGAGGCACGAGCACAACATGTCGGACGAGGATGCGGGTTCTGCTGTGCAGGTAGTGCACGCCGCCAGCTGTAATGGCAAGCTGCTCGCAGCCGGGATCACTGAACAGATGATCTAGGAGTAGCTTTCTCGCGATCGGCGTGAGGATGATCTCGTGACGCATCACTATGCCTCCGTCGCGAGCGCATCGTGTGCCATAGCCAAGAACGACAACAGGTTGTCCGGACGTTGGTAGTCAACGCTCGACCGCCATGCGGCGCGTCCCGTTCGCTGCGCGGTGGCGCAGTACCAGTACCAGTGGTCCTGGCGCAGGTCGCGCGCACCGTGTGCGCCGTAACCCACAAAGAACGGATCGGCCTTACCGTTTGCGAGTGGCAGGTGCTCATCTAAGTAAAAGCCGATTGGCGGCACGATTGGGTATAGGTCCGGCAGCATGAGCAGAAGTTTTGCGGATTTGCGACTCCAGCGATGCGGGAGAGGAAACGCGGGAATCATGACCCACGATGCAGCGTGCTCGTCGTACCACACGCCGTCTTGATACTCCTGTGCGAGCAGCGGAACTTCTTGGAGCACGCGAACAGTGCGATCCGCGTTTCCTTTAACGCGCGCGGGCGCATCGTAAAATGCGTCACCCTCCTTTGGCTCCAATGGCGCATTGCTAGGCAGGACGTCGAAGCCGTCGGGTGTACGCTGCAATAACTTGCGGGTGGGGTCAATCGCTGCGAGCCTGCGAAGGTCGTCGGAGGTGGTCCGCTCGGGCGCATCGACCACGCGACCGTTGATAAGAACAGGCGGCATAAGAGAGTCTCCTTTCTCATTTAAGGTTGTCGAGCCCAGATGGGGAGGACGAGTGCCAAGTAGTGCCACGGTAGCGCAGGTTCAGCCGCGGTCGGGAAACTGGAAAAATAATAGAAAATGCACGTTGGCAACCGATTGAATCTATTTGGCACTTTTCTCGAACGTTTCCTCATGGTCCTTCAGCGGAAGTACATAGACCTGGGGCTTACCGTTCTGAAGCTGTGTTTGGTATGGCCAGTAGGGCCATGTGACGCTCCGAATTGCGAGCTCCTGGATAGGGGGTGGTTCGAGTTCGGGCGGAAGAGGTACTTGGGAAAAGTGCCGCGCGTGTCCGGTCGCTCGGGTTTGCACCAAGAGATCCGAGATGGACGAGGTCGGTTTAGGGATTTTTCTGCCAGCCCAAAGGCTGATCTCGCACGGTGATGCTGCTGGTATTCGCTCCCAATCTTCCCCGGCAAAGGGCGAACGGAATTCGCCGGGTGTGTCGGAGAAAAATCCGGGACGGATGCCTCGGGGTGGTTGGTAATAAGGGCCTTGAACGTAGTCAACCTGTACGCGTCCCAGGTAGTGCATGAGAGCATCAGTGAGCTGGTGGAGAAAGAGCGTGCTGTCGCAGTGACGTACGTACGCAGACCCATCTCCGTCGTAAGCGAAGACATCCCAGGAGGGCGGATACGGATACGGTGCCAGAGGGAAGAGGTTGGCTGTGACGCCGAGTTCCTTTTCGTGCTCCACAATTGCTAGTCGACGAACCAGTACTGTGCCGCAGAACTCCGACGGCCGGCCAGACTCCTCTACCATTGCGCGTCGAATCGGTAAACCCTTCGAACGAATCATGGCACCAGGGTGGCAGTGATCAATTAAATAAGTGCTCTTTTGGGTCTAGACATGGAGTTTAACGAATTTTGTTGCTACGCGTTTCAGATCTCTTGCCTTGTGGCACAGCGCGCTTCGCAATCGAAATTAGCGAGAAATCTTTTTCGGCAGCTTTCTATATGTCGGAGCAGGGTGCCTATGGTTCAGAACTGGCTCGGCGTTGACGTGGGATACTCGACTCGCCAGCACGTTCTACGTGTTACTGGGGCTGGGCTCAGGAGAAACACAGGAGATCCGAATGCGCCGTTCTACCTGTCTGCCCTTTACCAAACAAAATCGCTGTTTTGGAACATGGTCCGATTTGTAGCGCAGGGAGCGGAGTTCAAAACGTGGAAAAACGGACAGGCTTTGAATTTTTCCATCGATTTGGACGCCAAGGAGCAGGCGTGGGTTGAACAACATTGGAGTAGACAACCTGGCCGAGGCTTCTCATATCAGGGCATTCTTCTGAATGGTTATACAAAGGAGGACGACAGCAATGCTCATTGGATCGGGATCGTTGACGACGAGGATGTAATCGAGAAGCTGTTCGAATCTTGGCGTGTCCGAAAGTCGAGCACTCGTAAACTCACGCTCTTTGGTCCTGCAGAGCGTGCGCGATATTTACGGGCGTATCGTCCCGCGGGAACGAACACGACTGCTCTCGAGGTTGTGCCGGAGTTGGCGCGTGTGGATGTGAGTGAGCACGAAGCCTGGGTCGTGGATATGAGCGGGGTACGTCGATGGCAAATCCCTATCCGCCGCGATTTGAGCGTGGACGTGCCAACCGCAATGACTCCATTGCGCCACTCCGCCGTGGTGGATCTGGACGGCGATGGTAGGCAAGAGGTGCTTTTTGTTGAACGCAATAAAGAGTCAAAGAAGTTCGGCCAGCCTCTAGTCTGCTTCTCAGGCATAGGGAAGGAGCGTTGGCGCTTTCACGGTCCGATGAAGAGCATGCAGCGCACCGACGGCTTCTGGTACCACCCTCCGTGGTTTGTGCTCGCATTCGAGCCCATTGTGTCAGAGGGCCTATATGGGGTCGTGGTATCCACGGCGCATCATGATTTCTGGCCTTGTCAGGTTGCGCTCGTGTCTGAGGGCGGCCAGGTCCTGACGGAGTGTTGGCATGGTGGGCGCTTGGAGTGCCTCGCCACAGGGACCAAGGACGTAGTGTATGCAGGTGGCATCAACAACGGTCGCCGTTGCGCAACACTGCTGATGTATTCCGCGGCCTGCATGCGCGGAGCGTCAGGGGAGGGCCGGTTTCAGTTCGTTGGCTGTGAGCGCGGCAACGAACTTGCCCGGCTGCTGTTTCGGCGTTCTTGTTTGACTGGAAACAGGCCTTACAACCGCGTCGATAGATTGATTGTGTCTGGGTATGAGGTCAGCGTAGAGGTGCAAGAGCGCGCCTATGAGGCCAACTCACCTCGAGTCTATTACAGCTTCACGCCTGATTTGAAACAGGTAGCTGTTGGTATTAGTGACCACTTCGTTGAGGAACACAACGATTGGTTTCGCCGGGGGACCGTGGACCACCCGTACAGTGATGATTGCCGGCAGCGTCTTGCCGACATCGAGTACGTCACGGGGTGTAAATTGCGGTGCTGATATCGCCCTGCTTAGATCAGCTGGGAGTTGCGGCTGCGCAGGGTCGCCGGCGCAGGCAGCGGGACGGGGCTGGTGTTGCGGAGGTACGATCATCGAGGCATGTTGGCGACCGCTCGCGCCATGAGAGTTGTACGATTGTGCTCGGGTGCGCGCAAGGCAGCCTCGTGTGTACCCGTCCGCACGGGTAGCGCCCCGTCCTGGAACAGGAACCAGAACGACATGCGGTTCCTGCCGTGGAGGTAGAGATGATGAAGAGAATTCGTGATCATCAGAGTTTGCGGTGTGTGCACTCGGTGGACTGCCGCTTCGAAGGCGGTCTTGAGGTGGTGTACTGCGTTCGATGCGGCGAAGAGTGGTAATGCCATCTGATGCTCGTGCAGCTGACCTGCTCCCCTAGATCCGCACACAACGAAAGCGGAGATGATCGGAAAATGGTGGCGGGGGAGGGCGGCGCACTGCTTGTATCGGGCAGATCAAAGGGCTTGCCTCGAAGCGACAATCGCCATCCAGATTACGGAAGGAGAACACTAAGTATCTTCATACCATACACGTCAGATAACCGCGCCAGCCCAACAGTATCAATCACTCCACTGTCTTCCGACCATCGATCACAGATCTCGTTTCCGATTTGCTCGAGTTCCGGGATTACAAAGGGCGTCCATTCCTCTGGAATTGTTGACGCTATCTTCGCCAATTCAGCATGCAACACCTTCTTGCCGCGTTTTAACGACATCGTGCGTCTTGCAAGAGCATCGTACACTCGCAGAAGACTAAATGGGTCGTCTCCGTGCATTGAATCCCCGAATCGGCGATGCGAATGTAGCAGGCGCGCCGCAAGCTCGGACACTAATCGGGCGCAACTGCCGTTTGCGCGCGAGTCCTGCGGGTTAGGCATACGTAAACAGAGACTATTCGGTCCGGGACAGCCCCAGTAATAGTACCGATATCCCGAATCCCACGGATAGCATGAGATCGACGGAATGTCATAACGATACGCTATGTGCTGCGTCGATGTGTCTGGGCCAATTACAAGCGAACAGGACCGAACGCTCGAAATGAATTCCGCTCTTCCCATCGCCGATAGCACTCTGAGATTAGTCGTCTTCGCTGCGGCCGTGACCAGTTCGCCGAGTCGTTCATATTGTGGCCGCTCCCATCCCGGGGCGGACTCAGGCACGGGCGGAACAACGATAGGAGTATCTCTACAGATCGTTGGCAAGCTCTTAAGCAGGGGCTTGAGAAACATCGGTTGCAAACACTTAGAAAATGAACTGGCATAGGGGTTGACGAACAGTACTGACTCGCTCTTCGTCACCTTGATACCGCCTGGCGGTCGTCTACCCGCCATCACCCCGAGGGCAGCATACGCTCTCGTTATACGCTGCGAATGGCTGATCATTGGCTCAAGCTTTACGGTCCTCCAGTCCTCTCCTGGAAACCTATATCGGAGGTCACCAGTTGAGTTTGGAATAACGATAACCAGGGCACGGGAATCGGCTATTAACCGCTCAGTGCATTGTTCTACTCGAACCCAATCAAATATGATCACATCAGCTGATTTCAGCTGGGCTCTGGAAATGAAAGGTGTGCACCGAACATCTTTACCGCATATAGTCTTCCAAGTCTCCCGGTCTGCCGTCCACACAATCAGCTTGGCCTTTGGTAATAGGCTCAACAGCTGATCATAATGGCGGGTCGCAAGAACCGTGTCGCCGAGCGCATTTGTGAACGGGCCACCGAACAACAAGAGCACCCGGAGTTCTTGCGTGTTTACAAGTCTGAAATACTCGGCTATATCCACGGTCAATTACCATCTGCTCTAAGCTTCCGTTTGGCAGCCGCGCTACTCGGGGGGGGGCATAGAGCACAGGGTGGCATCAGTTCTGCCATTGTGCTGATGCCACTCCGTCCTCGGTCTTGCAGTAGCGATTCGAGGTCTCTACGTCGTGCACGTACAACACGTATCCGACACACCTGTATGATCGGTGTAGTGGTTGCTCGCTCCCAATGCCACTATCACATCGCTTCCACCTTTTCCCTCAATCACGATTCGAATAACTTTCTCATGTGGGCTAGGTTGTTTCTCGGGTTTGTCTTTTTGTTCAGCCATAATGACTCTCCTTTCTGTGAGTCTTAGCTTGCTTGTACTCGCGCGGATATTCGAAAGCTCTCGTATCTTCTAACCATGTTACGTAATTGTGCTTGCTTATACTGGGACGTACACGTCGACGTATTGTAGGTGCCGAACATTTTAAAATTATTAATTCGGCAGGTCCCCCCACACAGATATCGGATATCGCAAGTACTGCAGCCCTTGACATTATCGACGTTGGAGGTCAAAAGAAAGTCTTTTACAGACTTCATAAGCGATCGCGCATCGCGCTGTCTGACATTCCCTAGCCTAGGCTGCTCAGTTATTGTGCAGGGATAAATAGACCCATCCGCCGCCACCGTCACTGCCCCACCCAGTCCGCAGTTGCGTTGGTATAGATTATTGCTGAATGTTGGTAGGGAATAAAGCCCTTGACGTGCAAGGGTATGTATGACACGAGCCTGCAGAGCCAGCATATGCTCTCGACTCGAAGACACGTCAGCAGACATGCCTGCGCGACCCAGTCGGTTGATACTACCGATACTTATTTTGTAGTTGGTCGTCAGATGTAGGTCGTCTATTAATGCGCCAAGATTGTCCTCGATGTCGGTGGCACTGACAGGTGTGATGGTCATCGCGATTCGAAGTACTGTCTTGCTAGTGTGTAGCCGCGGAGCAACTAAGCGAATAGCCTTGACGATCCGATCGAATGTGCCACGCCCACGGATAGCGTCATTCACGCTCGCGGTTGCGCCATCGAGCGAAATCTGGAGAACATCAACAAGGCCCATAAGCCACTTTACAGAATCTTCAGAAATGAGCGTGCCATTTGTGTACAGCTCCGTGCGCAGGCCCAGCTCATGGCTGGTCTCGAGCAATACTCGACTATCGTTACAGGTGAGGGCCTCACCACCACTGAACGTAACTTTTCCGGCTGGGTGTATCTCAGAAAAGATCCTTAGCACTGAAAGTTTCTCTTCCGTAGACAGCTCATTGCTCAATGGAGAGCCAGAAGACATATAGCAATGTTTACAATTGAGATTACAGCGATTGGTCACGTAAAAATGTAGTACGCTTCCGTCGGGCACGAATTCGGACGCGGAGGCGTCCTCGAAGAAGTTACGCATACAGAGTTGGGTTAGGATGTTCCTGATGATTGACTCCGCGTCTTTTCCTCCTTGTGCCAGAAGGTCATAGACCCTTCTGATCGGGCTGCCCGCGAGGAGTTCGCGAAATGCACAATCAAAGAAGGCCGGCAAAACGATGTAGGAAGCTTTCGAGAGAGAACTTGCAATAAAGTTGCGGTCTGTAATCTCCTCCGTATGAAACGCATGCACGTTCGCGGGAGAGACACAGACCTCGGGAGCCGAAACAGTGGTCTTCTCTAATGTCCCTGCTGTGGGCAAATCCGGATAAGAAATAACAGTGTCCTGTGGCAAGCGGATACTTTCATCAAAGTGAAAGAGCCTCTCGATAGTCGACATCGACGTACCCTTTTCGACTAGGAACTGCGTGCGAGAACTCCCATAAAAGAGGACAGGAAGGCGCCCTCGGTTGTAGGGTGCTGAGTGTTGCTCACTCGTATGTTGATGTCAAATGCCAAGCTATGAAAAGCGCCCTTATCGCGCACTTGTTGCAATGCGAAACACTGGCTAACTAATTAAATCGCAGGTACTTAGAAGCGAAGTGCTGAAATGGGAACGCCCTTCGCTCAGTCTCGCCAGGGCTATCGTACAGGTGCCTGCTCCCTGGCACGTTGAGGACAGCTGGGCGCCGGGAACTTACCTGGGCACTTAATGCCAAACCGTGTCTGGGAAAAAAATCAAGAACAAGGCAACAGCTGTTGATGTTCTGCAACAAAGAATACACAGCAATCGCTTGTCTGTCGGCTGTTTGCCGATTGAGAGAAGCCACGATGGGCAGCGATGTGAGCCCTTAGGAAGAGGAGAAGTTGAATGGTGCGTTCACTTGCGATAGCGGGCTTGATCCTACTCGTCGGTTCCATATGCCAAGCACAAAAGGAAGGCAGCAGCGGTGGGGTTCAGACCGTAAATGCGTCCGGGTGTGTTAGCTCAGGCGTGGAGGCGGGGTGCCTTATGCTGAGGTCCACCAAAGACAACCAGCTATACAATCTTTTCTTCAAGGGTAACAACAAGCCACGGGTAGACACGGCGATTTCATTTGAGGGGACTAAACACGAGGGTCCCACGACGTGTATGCAGGGCACTCCAGTAGACGTCGCAAAGTGGCATCCCATTCGGATGCATTGTCCCAAGGGAGAACGCGAGAAAAAGTAGGGCCGCTTCTCATTTCCTTCATCACTGAGATCAACCGGGACAATGGCCATCGAAGTCATCTGGGAATGACCGTTGTGCCTGAAGCAATCCGAGTCTCTTTACGGACGATTCCAGCAGCCAAACTGTGACGTAAACCTGGGTCAAGTCAAACGGCTTCGCCTGATTACTTCCGAGTAGCCGATTACTACATCCATTTATACCCAGGCAGACAAAGTAAACATCGATCTCACGAATTCCATCGTGCGCGGCAGTTGCTGGTTGCACGTCACGCCGAGGAACGTTGCCGCTCGTGTAACGCCGACATACAGGTATCGGTCAAAGAGGTCCGGAACGCGTGTCGCAAGTCCGTCGAGGCCAATTATGAAGACGGCTTCGAATTCCAAGCCCTTGATGTACTCGATGTCAAACACACGTACTTCCTGTTCATCACCAACAACCCGTCCCTCATGACACGCAACAATTCGCGTGTTATGTTCTGCCAACAATGGCCGGACGGCCTCGACGAGCGGATCAATCTTTTCCTCGCCGTCGACAAAAATCGCAATAGACGGCAGCCGGCCAACCGAGCGTTCCACTTCCAGAACACGTTGGGCAAGCCACTCAGCTAACATCGCGCCGCGTATACCTTCGGCAAGAATTGGCCTTGGATCTTCGGTGCCCGGGACGTTGGTAGCCACTGAGCCTGTGGCTAGTGCTTCGGCGAATGCGTGCAATATAGGGGTCTGTCGATAGTCGGTCTCGATCTCGCTAGTATCGACCGAAACGCCAGTTACCCGATCTATCCAAGACACGTCTGACGCATCCGAGATACCTTGCCGTGTGATGCGTTGTCTGAAATCGCCACACGCCAACCACGATCTTACTTTTGGGTGCGAAAGTTCGATTGTGGCCGCTAGCTGGACGCACGAAAAATCCGTCGCTTCGTCCACCATGACTTGTACAAGATACCGGTCGCGCACCGGCTGCAGCCAACGTGCATCAGGCAGCGTTGACATCGCCCTCCGGGCATTTCGGAGCATGACAAGCAGTAGAACATCCACTTCCGCTGGCGCTAACGATCTTGCCCTGAGCTCAATTCCAGGTCGGAACCATTTACCTTGATCAAGACAGCTGCGGCGGTATCGGGCGTAAACGCGTGGAGCGCCAAACACTAATGCGCGCGCTGAGCCTTCCAGCGTTCGTACGTGTCGGCGTAGTTGGATGAGCCTGCCAAGTTCTTCAAGCTGAGGCCGCGGAATCTGCCGCGTTCCGACCCAATTCTGAAAGACAGCATCTCTTGGCGATTGTAGGCGTCGCCCCTCGACGGTACTGCGGCCAAGCCTTTGAACAAATCGCAACAAAGAACGAGCTGCCATTGCCCTGTCTCTCAATTGGTCCTGCTGCTCAGCTCTGATATCTCTCGCGCTGGGGTCCTCCGCCTCGTCGTCCTCATCTTCATCTAATGCATCTTCATCCGCAAAGCGGTCAAGATCCTTCAGGAAGTCGGCCAGGTCACGGATGCGGTCTTCCGCTCGTGGAATCAATAGGTCGTTGGCTATAAGGTTGCTCTTCTGCTCGATTTGACTATTCAGGCCCGAGAGCCTAATACGCAAAGCCTCAGAGTTTGCGAATGCATGCATTGACTCAACAGTTTCCGGAGCGGTTCTTGTTCTTTCCGGAAGCTTAGATACCATTTGCCGGATTTCGGCGTCGTTAGAAATCGATAGAGATTCGAGTGCAGCTTTACAGTTACCGCCGATCGTTGAGTCCACTTCAGGAGAGAAATCGTCGTAGATTGTCCGAATTCCTTTGCTGCTTGGGTCCGACAAAATTTCGTCTGTGGGAGCGACGGTGTAACGTCCGCTGCTCGCGCCCCTCAGGAAGCGAAATACATCCCTACCCAACGCAGTCCGCTCCGAATCCCAAGTTCGCAGATTCCAATTCGGAGCAGACACGCCTTCACGGTTGAACGCCTCCTTGACATATAGCTTCAGCAATTCTGTTGGGGAGAACATCACCCAGGAATCCCTCATCTCCGCTTCGAGACCATATCGCTGTAGTCGAGCGTGTTCATCCTCGGTAAGGCCTTCTGCTCTAGTCTTTTGCGCAATGCGACGGATCAGGGTTGTCGTTTTTCCTGAACCTGGCGGTCCAAGCAAAAGAGTCCTCTTCTCCAATGGCGCACGGAACACGTTTCCTTGAAATTGATCCAGAACCGGCTGATCCCTAAGCTCCATCCGATCAACGGTCCGGCGGCGGCGCTCTTGCGCAAAGAGACTTCGAGCTTCCTGCTCTGCTATCAGTTGAGCCATGAAGTCGACCCCGGGAGCGATCTCATGTGCGCGCGCTGCGCGCGCAATCAACTTTCTCAAGGACTCAATTACTACCCGCCAGCCGGGGAATTCCGCTTCCGTTTCCTTGGAGTCCCACCCGTTCTCGTCCACCCTGGGGTGGAGAAGGAACCGCTCGTGTATCAAAGCCGACCGACGAGCGTTCGGAAGCACGATTTCTTCGGTGTCTCCTGCCGAGATCTCTGCAAGCCTGCCAAGTGGCGCGAGGTACGAGACTAACCGAGCATTTGGTGTCGGAGAACCGCCGCCGGAACCTCGTGAAACGTATATGATCTCTTGGTTGCCGTTTTCTTCCCAACGAACGGCCACACGAGCAATCGCAGGCTCACGGATCAACCTCTCCAAACTGCTGCGTACATCGCTGTGAACCTTAAAAAGGAACTTCTGGCCTTCAACCGGCAGCAACTCATCAATACGGCCTTGAGGCTGACTTAGCGCAAGGCGCGCGCCTTCGGAGATGGAACTGAACGCGTCCAGAATTTCTTCGGCAATTGCTGCGAGTACGTTTTCCTGCGCGGCTGCCTCTTGCATCCCCAGTCTCCCCAGAGGTTTTCAACAGCGTGAGTTATGAATCAGTGTAGTTGCGGTAAGAAGGCTAACATTCTCTCGCGGTTACAGCAACGTACCGGTTATGGACACATATGTGCTGGGCGCGCGATAGGCGCGCAATAAGAGATCGCGCTGGGGAAGTGGAGAAGCATTTTTCAATTCGAGAGGTGAAATGCTGTTCATCAGCAGTCAAACAGGTGCGTGTTGAACCGGGCAGAGCCGGGCGGCCCACAAGTCGGATTGTAGGAAGTTTCGCCAGATCGGTACTGGGAAACGCCGCAGGGGCGACTGATCTTTTCACCCAGCGAACTGTACTCAGGATGCACTTACGTCGTAACCAAGGAAGCGCATTCCTGCATTCGTGTTGGCGTTTCTGATCGGAAAATCGTTCGGACGAAACCATCCCAGAAGCTCCTGAACGCCGGAGCGCTTGAAACCGAAGAGCGTCCCCGCACAAGAGCTCATTCGCTCAGGCACCGGTGCGGTGCCATGGAGAAGGTAGGCCCAGGCCTTCGTGATGTTTCGGATGGTGTTGTACTGTAACACCCGATTTCTGACGCGCGCATCTTGCATGCAATGCAACGCACCCAGGACGGCGTGGACCTCATGCCGAGACAAGTGAGGTATGCGCTGGCGGGTCAGCAGTGTCTGAAGCTGCCGGGCACGGTCCAGCCTCTCCTGCGCATCCTTGCTGTTGCCCTGTGCCCATTGTCGGAAAGCTTGGGCGTACTTTTTGATGTCCTTGGCCTGTTGCGCCGGGGTGAGGTGCCGCGGCAGCTTGTGGGTGTAGGGGTGCGAGGGTGTTTTTGGGTGTTCGTGGAAGAGGTAGTTGAGGAAGGAATCAATTTCTAAGTACAGCGGGGTGCTGTTGGGCCAGGCGCGGGGCAGCTGCTTGTAGATGGCTGCAAGCGCTCGGTACTGGGCGCAAAAGGGTTCGTAGTCTTCGAATGCCTGATCGAAGGTGAGGTCGCCGGGGTCCGGCGGCAGTTTATTGAGCTGAGGTAGGCCGCTGCTTGTGTCCTCGCCGGCCAGTGCGCGGTTCTTCTTTGCGCTCTCGAGCTGAGCTCTCGTGATGGGCTGGGCAAGATTGTCCCACCAGCATTGGTATGTGGCGATCACGTGCTTTGCGCGAGTGCCGGTGAGGTGGATACCAATTTCGTAGCGGCTGCTGAAGGCCGTACGGGTGAGGTTGGCCGAGGTGAGAATGACCTCGTCGTCGATGATGTAGAGCTTCGCGTGCAAGCCCCGCAAGTGCTTCACGGGGCCTTTTGCTTGCAGGATTGCGATTGTTTTGGGATTGATGCTGCCCTGCTCTGCGTCCGTGAGTACGTGGACGGCGTTTTGCGAGAGGCGGCCCCACCAGGTGCGCCCGATGATGCATCGCACGCCGTCCCAGGTGCCGATGTAGGGAGAGGCGATCCAGAGCCGTTGCCGTGCTGAATCGCATAGGGCGCGGAGACGCCCTGCCAGGTCCTTGCCAGTGTAGCTGGTCATGCGCTCGTGCTCGTTCCGGTGCATGATGCGTCTTAGAGGAGGCGTTCGTCAATCGTGACGTTTGTCTGGATGACGGGGTTGGTGTCCACGCCGAGCGGCGTGGTCATGGAGGTCGCCCCGCCCTACCGGGCGGGGGAGGTTGTTCGGGTTGCGTCTTTTAGGTGTGTTGGATTTGAGACTGTTGTTTTATTTCACAGAGGAGGATGTAAGGAAACGGGGCGTGAATCAGGTCGAATGTGAATGAAATCGTCTCGAGTTCGCTGGGGTCTTGCTGGGAAAAGAGACGTCTGAATATGCCGAAAAACCCAAAACACCCTAAAAACCCGCATTGTGTTCTGTTCTCCCAAAACTTTGAGGATTGGCCGCGGGGGCAGTGGGAAAGTGGGAAACGCCAGAAGGGCGTTTTCCAAGCGGGCTGGCCGCTCGCGTCTTTTCCACGGCCCATTGCTCGTCGCTCGATGTATCTGTATCGATCTTTTCGGCCGGTCCTTTCGAGGATTACGGCGATGGAGCTTTGGTCAGGGATGCTGTCTCGTCTGCGCGACACGTTGTTGGCGCGTCCGCGGGCTGCGCGGTTGGAGTTGTTGCAGGTGTGAGCATCCCTCCTTGCGCATGCAAAGCAAGGCGGCGGAGCGTCTCACCAAGGCCCGCGTCGCGGATCTGCTTTGCGGCGTCATCCACGAGTCCTTTGTCAACAAGCATGCGGAACACGTTAATAAAGACCTCGTCCTTGAGACGATGCGCTGTTTGGTGCTCGTAGGCTTTTCTAAGGTCAAGGACCGCGCCGCAGCGGTTGCAGTACTCCGCGTTGGGTTGGTTAAGCTCGCCGCAGATGCGGCACGCCATTGGCAGGAGCTCGTCGCGGCGTTTCTGCTGGGTGGTAAGGTTGTTTTCGCGCAGCAGTGCCTCGTTTGCGTCACCGCTGGTGAGGTGGGAGTACGTGGCGAGCATGTCGCTGTCGGGCGTCCAGCCAAAGTAGGTCTTTGCCTGGCTTTCGTTCATGATCCCATTGGCCAGCACGTACGTTGCCCTGCTGTGACGAAAGATGTGCGGGTGAAACGGTTTTTGAACCTTGGCTCGAGCAAAGTACCTGCACAGGAGATGCCTGATTGTGTCGTATTTGAGCTGGTGGGGCGCCTCCTTGTACTGATAGTGCACCCACAAGGGGCTTTCGGGGTTGTTTTTGAAGGGGTGGTTGTTACACCACTGAGTCAAGTACGGAGCGCTGCTGATGATCAGCGGATTGCGCGCGCCCGTTTTCCCATTGAGGTCCAGCGTGTACCCATGCTGGTTTTTCGTGAGGTGTTTGAGCTGCAGATTGCCGATCTCGGCGATGCGGGCGCCCGTCTCCCACAGGACGGCTATGAGCGCAACGTCGCGCGGATTGTGGCAGACATTAAGGAGTGCCTTCACGTCCTGGGGTGTGAGGAGGTCGGCGCGTTCGAGCTTTTGCTTGTCACGCTTGCGCACATGACCCGTGATCCACGCAACTTGCTCCGGAACGTTCGTTTGCGTCGGGAAGCGCTCTGGTGCAAACACCCACGTGAAGAAGCTTTTAAGGATGATTTTGTACGTGCCTAGCGTCTGTGGGCTGTAGGGTGGTTGTCGCCCTACCAGTGCGGCTACGAGCTGCTCGATGTCGGCCTTAGCGACTGTGTCGAAGTCCTTTTTGAGGGTGCGGCCAAGCAGGAGCAGAACGCCAAGGATCCGAATCAGGCGTACCCTGCCACAGACGTTTTTGACCAAGCACGCGTCTCGGTACTGGAAGATAAGATCTTTGTTTCTTGGGCTAAGGTCGCTCAGTCGGACCTGGCGCTGTGCATACTCGTATTTGGTGTCGTAATCGTGGATATCCAGGGCCATGGCTCGTATCATCTTCGTTCCTCCGTCTTTTTGAACTGCGGGGGACAGAAGTACCGCCAGCGGTGACGCGCGCGACTGGTGCGTGTTGACGCTACGTGTGGTGGCCGAGCGCACCGCGGACCTGGAGCGGGTACCGGCGGCGTCAGGCATTTGGCTCGCCGCCAAAGGACGGCGGGCGTAAGACAATTTGCCCAACGTCCCCCGCCAAGGGCGGTGTTTTTGTCTGCCGCTCCGTCCCTGTCTAGTAGCGACAAGGGCGATACTGCGCCTCCCTGGGGTGAGCGGAAGACACCGGTGTATTTAGACCTTGCGTTTCCTTGGCCTAGGACTTCGTTCCGTTTTCGAGAAGTTCAGGATTGCGTCGCGTAATGCGCGTGAGTAGAATTTCGGCCCCGGCAAACAGGAGCCAACGCAACATGCGCAAGAACCTTTTCGTGCTTGACGGCGCTGCAGGTACAGGAAAAACAGATCTGTTGCAGTACATAAGGCGAAAGTACTCGCGGGGGCCATACGCGACCGTCTTATTTAAGTACACAACCCGGCGGCTGCGAACAGGGGAGGTGCGCAGGCGAAGGCTTTTGGATTTGATACCAATCTCTGCAGCAGAGTTTTCGTGCCGCAAAGAAGACCAGTCCTTCGTCTGGTACCCCTATGGCGATGCGGAGTATGGCTTTTTAAAGGGAGAACTCGACGCTGCGCTAAACCGCCACGACAACGTTTTGCTCATCGTGCGGCACCGACCCACGATTAAGTGGCTGCAGTCTGAGTATGCTGATGTGCGCGTCATCCCCGTGTTCGTGTATGCCGACGCAAGCCACATAAGAGATCGGCTCCGGGGTAACCCTCGGGAGCTGCGGCGGCGCTTGGCGCGTTCGCGCGAGGTCTGGCGCGATTATGTGCAAGAGCCCTTCTTCTACGAAGAGGTAATCATCAACAACTTCGACAAGAAGACGTACCAGACGTTGATTGAGAAGCTGCTGGAGAAGTACAACAGTCCAGCCCCGAGCACAACGTACACAATGGCCGCTTCGCGGCCGCGACACCTGTCGGCGGTCCCGCCGAACTAGACGGGACCACCAATGGTGCCCGACGACTCACTGTGGCTCAGGCGTTGTAGCTGGGGTTTCGGCAACCCGTTTGGGGTACTTTCGACCATACGCGCGTTTCTGATGAGGCGCGCGTGCAGGGGCATCTGCGGTCAACTCGCCCTCTTTAGGTACTTCCTCAGCCGCGCTCTCCGGGTCGCTGGACGCTTCTGTGCGCCGGTCCAGGAGTTCTTTGACGCGCTCGTTGGCAATCTGTGCGTACTCGGGGTTGTGCTCGATGGCAATGCAGTGTCGTCCGGTCTGCAAGCACGCCACAATCGTGGTGCCACTGCCCACGAACGGATCCAGGACCGTATCGCCCTCGTTTGTGTAGAGGTCCAAGAGGTAGCGGATGAGTTTTACCGGCTTTTGTGTCGGGTGCGGTTTCCAGTCCTTAAGGCTTCGGTAGTCCAGAATGGGAATGCTCCAGACGCGGCTCATCTTGCGCCGCGACTCGCGGCTCCAGACCACCACTGACTCGTAGTGCGTGATGCTCTTGCAGTCCGGCTTGTGCCACACGTGTCGTGCCACCTCAAACCAGCCCGGGGGCGCTGGTGGGACATCCTGTGGGTTCCAGAAAAACACCACGAAGTGGCGGGCCTTTTTGCACGCGAAGTACAGGGCGGCGAGACCGTCCACAAGCGATGTGCTAAAGAGGTCCATCCCGTTGGGGTACGGCGGGTCGGTGAGCACTACGTCCACGCTCTCATCGGGGAGCTGGGTCATGCCAGCAAAGCAGTCGCTGTGGTGTACGGTATCCGGGTCTAACATTTTGTTTCACTCCGTGGGTTCTTTTTGTTGCTCTTTTTCAATGGGGTCACCGTAGAGCTCGACGTAGCGCCGATACAGGGTGATCGCCCAGTGCTCGTCATCGGTCACGAAAGCCGCCTCAGCTCTCGTTGAAAGTGCTGGGAGAGCGGACTGGTGATCATTTGTTGCTGCAGCAAAAGGATGTTCTGTGCGCGCTGGACGAGGGACTGAGCCTGGCGCGCTCGCATGTCAAAAGACGGCGTGTCCTTTTTCATCTCGAAGAGCTTGGCTGCAAGCGCGCCCCACGCTTCGCCTTCGGCGTGAACGGCGTGCTGCCAGTGCAACGGCATCGGCTCTCCAAAGTAATGCTGAAATACCTGCTCATCTCCCTTCGTCAAGTCCAGAGCGCACTGTACAAGGGTGATGTTGTCGGGTAGCAAGCGTGGGGTGCCGAGGTTACGACCGAGCACTTGTGTATACCCGAGGCGGCGCTTTAGCCGCTGGCGCATCTGGCCTTCACCCGTGCGTTTGAACCACCACATGCGACTTTTTGAGGAGGTTCGTGCTAATAAATCGCGCTAGACACGCAGGTGAAGCACCTTGTCGCGTGTGCTTTTTAAGGCGGCGCAACTTACCACTGGGTTTGTGGTGAGGGATCACAAAATTCGAGGAGTGCTGCAGTACCTGCGGTCACTGCAAGGCGTGGAGTGCTGCACAGGCTTGTGCGCGGTCCACAGCGCGTACGCACAGCGGCTACCGTCGCACCGCACCGTCAGCCGGTGGTTTCGACAGTACAGAGACCTTGTCGTCTATCCCACATTCACGGTTGAGGCGCTTGGCTTGGTACATGCCCACGTTTTCGTTGAGCGCCCCGCGACATCATGGGAGCTGTTTCCGCTCGCGGTAGAGGCGTTATGGGTGACCAGCGATCTTCGCACACCCCGCCTCTACCTGCACTGCATCGTGCCGGCACAAGACAAGGAGTTGCTAATGGAGTCCTTGCGAGCCTGTGGCGGACAGCACATGAGCGCGCTTGTCATCTGGTCCCAAAGCGGCTGGCAGACGTTGGACCCGGAACGAGGCTCTGCGGCGGAGGCGCGCTCGTTCTTGCCGCCTGAGCAGGGCTTATTGCGGCGTGCTCCTCTTATCGTGCCAACTATCTTTGAGGGCTGGAATCGGCGACAGAACCTGTCGGCCATCTGGCAGGCCATCACGGAACGAGTTCGACCGCACCTTCGGGAGTACTTGCCCCACGTGCGCATCCACCTCACCAACGGAAAGGAGCACGTCAGAGACGCCTTGTCGGCTTTGCAGAACGCGGGACTGTTTCGGCAGTACGTTGTCCGCTGGCACGTACTGTCCGAAGATGGCATCGAGCTGATCCTGGTCACAAGCAAGACAGCAACACACTACCTCCAGCAAGAACGCCATGACATACGGTGCCTGGAAGTATTTCCCGGCGAGGAGCATGACGTTGTGCGCGTCTGGGCCAACTGGAGCATTGTGCACCACCTGCCACCAGGTGTAAAAAGGGTCTTCCTTATCAGCTGCGCCGAGCAGCCCAAAGTCCGGTGTCGCTACGAAGTCCTCTTTGATCCACGAACAGGCCAGTGGGACTCCTCCCCAGACACGCTTACAACGCACATGGAAGTGAAACAATGCCAGACGAGAAGACCGTCGATGAAGTCCTGTCCTCCATGCACGACGACAAAGCCACCGTCCTCAAGCAGCAGCGTCGGAGCATCGAGAAAGAGATCGTGGAGCGGCGCCTCATCGCCGCTGATACCACGCTCGACATCGGCAGTGAGATCACCGAGCTCAAAACAGAGCTACTGAACCTCCAACCGCCATCCGAGCAAGACCCGGATCTCACCCGCAAGGAGCGCCACGAGCTAGCGGAGGAAACCCGAGAATTGACGCGCGAGGAACGCGACGAGCAGCGCGACACGTGGAAAGACGTCCAGGTTCTCAAGCGTGAGGAGCGCGAGGTGGAGCGAGAACTGCTCGAGTCCCAACAGCGCCGACGGCGTGTGAACGACCTTTTGGAGCAGTGAACGTATTGCTGAACCCCGACCTTCTCAAGCGATTGCGCCCCATCTACGGACGAGCTGTCGAGGGATTGTGGGTCGAGTATCAGACCGCCGACGTCACAACCAGAAACGAAATTGAAGGCATGCTCAACCTGCTCGCGTATCGGGCACTCGGGATTGGGCTCGGTGACGAGCGCATTCTTCTGGAGCCACCACGACCTGAGGTCATTGGCGAGGGCGAGTACACCATCGGCACGGTCATCTATCCCGGATTGCCCGCATACCCGTTCCGGATCCGCCGCAAGGAGCTCTTACGACATCTGTTTGTGCTGGGCCCAAGCGGGACCGGCAAAAGCACGCTGCTTTTGGGCATCTTGGAACAGCTGCTGAAAGATACGACGCCGTTTACGGTCTTCGATTTCAAGCGAAACTACCGCACGCTGCTACGTGCCGAAAAGGGAACCGAGATCGTGGTGCTCACCGTAGGGCGTCGTACAGCACCTCTGCGCATCAACGCACTACTGCCGCCCACGCACATCGAATTCAACGAGTGGGCTGAAGCGCTGGCAGACATTTGCAGCACGGCGTACCTGCTCATGCAAGGAGCAAGGAACGTCCTCAAAGAAGCACTCATCGGGGCGTACCGAAAAAGCGGTCGGCTGGCCACGATACGCGACGCGTACACGCTTCTGGATGCGGAACTCAAGGGATCGCGTGCTGGAAGCAGGCGCTACGGCTGGTTGGAGAGCGCCACGCGAACCCTCCAAGAACTCTCACATGGTGGATTCGGCCATGCGCTCAATACGAAACAAGGAAACGAATGGGAGCAGCTCCTGTGCAAGCCGCTCGTCTTTGAGCTGGAAGGGCTGGGAGATGATCAAAAGCGCTTCTTTTGTCTGCTTGTGTTGCAGACCGTGTTGCTAATTCGCAAGCACAGCCAAGCACCGCGCGAGCAACTCCAGCACGTCCTCGTTTTTGATGAGAGCCACAACGTCTTCCCCAAGGACCCACACGGGGAGCTGAGCGTGCCATCACGCCTGGCCCGTGAAGTCCGCGAGTACGGAGAGGCGATCATCGCGGCCACACAACAGACGGACGTCGCCGACAGCCTAATCGCCAATAGCGGCTTCAAGATCATCTTACGCTGTGATTTCCCTCGCGACGTGGAGTTCGCAAGCAAGCTCCTACACGTTGATGCCAAGTGGCTCCCCAAGCTCCCTCTAGGCTTTGGCATCGCTCGCCTGCCCCTGCGTCACTACACGCCGTTCCTGTTTCACTTCAGCGAGAAGCCCCTAAAGAACCAGCCCGTGACGGACGAAGAGGTGCAGCGCCGCTGGGAGAAAAGCGACCTGAACACCACTCGTGGCGTGGAGGAGGAACCCGAGGGGCCGCCGGTCAGCGTCACGGAGAAGGAGCACCAGCTGCTCGTAGACATCCTGGAGCACCCGATCACCAGCATCACGGGGCGGTACGCACGCCTGGGATGGAATAGCTACACAGGCAACGCTGTGAAGGACAAGTTATTGGTCAAGCGATTGGCGTTTTTTGATGCTGTTAGCACGCCAAATGCTCAGATTAAGATCCTCAGCCTCACCACTGACGGGGTGGCGTACCTCAAGAGCACTGGTATTGCGCAATCGCGATTTCGGAGCGGGGGGGCCGTCCACGAATACTGGCGACATACCCTCAAGACGATGCTTGTCGAACGATGCTACACGGTAGGCGAGGAGCACGACCTCGGCAACGGGCAGACGACCGACCTGCTTGCAACAAAAGCGGAGCAGCGCATTTTTATTGAAATCGAGACAGGCAAGTCAGAGATTTTGAGCAACATCGAGAAGTGCCGTAATTTGAAAGGGCGCGTTTGGTTCTTTTTTGTCAATGCGGCATTGCGGGACAAGTATGCTCCAACCGTGCAACACAGCAAAAACATACTATGTCTTGTTCCTGCTGACCTGAGGCGATGTGACGAGCTCTTGCGCTCTGAGGGGCAGGATTCGTGATTGTCCTTGATTGCCTCGTCGCCGGTAATCCGCGGATTTTGTGATGCCTGCGTTCGAACAGCCGTAGGGATACTCCCAAAAGCCCAAATAACCCACATCAGTTAGCGTGGAAGAACGAACGTTTTCGCTAACCAGCCCTTTCGTCTGGTCCTTGTCGTTTCTCCACGTCAGCGACACAATCTGGGACGAGCGCGGCCAGGTCAGAAAGTCCTCTGACCCGGTGTTGTAAAAGAATAACGCCGCGATTGACGTGTGCCCTGAAATACTGGGGCAGGTGAGCAAGATCAATGCCGTCCTTGTGGCACCGCGCTCTCAGGAGTGCGACGAATAAAGGGTCGAACTCTCCCAGCAGGGTATAACGGTTGAATTCGCGGTCTTCTTCGGGGAAATCGTTTGGGTTGGGAATCCCTGCGTCGGCGAGCGAAAGGCAGAACCCTATTCTGCAAAGCAGGTTGGGGGTTAGTCCGGTTTTCCCTGCCACGAACCGCAGACGATTCGAGGCTTCTGTGGTGAGACGTACCTTGGTGAGCTTCATTGCCAGAAGTATCCAGGAAACACGCGCGTGCCGCTCTCCTCATTGTCGAAATCCAGGCGCAGCGTGCGTGCGACGTTAGGCTGTAATCGCTCAAAGTATTGCTGGTCCACTTCTGTATCGGTGGACAGGATGATCACTTGATGGCTCGCGTGTGGAAAATACCGATCGGTAAGCAATGCACGATGCTCAGTGTCCAGTCGGCCCAGTGGCGTGTCGACTACCAAGGGCAAAGGGCGTCCTGATGCTCGCGCCAGAGCCCACAGCATGGAAATTGCATACACTTGCTTTTCCCCGGCAGAAAGTTGTGATTTCTCGAGAGCTTGTCCGTCACGTCCGACAAATGTTACGCGAAAGGTGACGGGGTCAATTGTCACACCTTTGATTGCGTTTGTTTTCCTGCAAAGCGAGGAAAAGTGCTCCGTGACCAGTTCCTGCAATCTGATCACGCGGTTACAGAGCAGCGCAGACTTATACTCGTCGAGGACTTGGTGGAGCTTTGGTACGAGGTGAAGTCGTGAGGTCTCGGCGGCGTGCTCGGAGATTGCCTGGATCAGTTTCTCATACTTGCGCTGCAGGGCTGCGTGGCTGGCGAGCTCAGTCTGTAGGCGTTCTGTAATCTGCCCTAGCCGTTTGGCTGATTCGCCGATCTGCTGGTGTAATTCCTGCATTTCTGAAAGTAACGGCGCGAGCACTTCATCAGGAGGGATCTTGCGCAGTTTCGTTTCGACCTTATCGAGGTCGTGGCCGAGTCTTTCCAGGTCGCGATGCAATGACCGCGTGCGCGGCGCCACCTCAATGTCGCTGGCGTCAATCCATGACAGCACCTGCCTAGCTGTGGTCGGTGAGAAGGCATGTAATGGGTTAGCCGATGGCCCAGCAGGAAGGCAGGACTGCATTTCCTCGTGTACAGCGTCCAACAGTTTGGACTTCACGGCTTGTGCGCTGCCAGGAACATCCGCCCAGAATGCGCTGTCTACTAAGCGCCTAATGAGCCGATCTCTTGCTGACTCCAGAAGCTCTTTGCCGGCGCTGATACGGGAACCCGCTTCCTCATGCAAAATCTGCTGCTTGAGGACCTTGCAGAGGCCAGGGATCAGTGCAAAAGGAAGGAGTCCGGCAGCTAGGTCGCGCAGCTCGTGTTCGGACCGTTCGATTTGCGCTTGGATGCTGCCACGTTGCTGGACGAGTTTGTCGCGCTCTCGCGCGAAAGCTCCACCTTGTGCGTTGATATTGTCCTGCACCCTGCTCGCCTTTGCTTGCAGCTCCGCGATAGCGGTCTCACATGCCTGCCGCTCAGATTGCAGGTTCGCCAACCGCTCAGCGCTACTGGCGAGTTGTGATTCCAGCGTTGAGAGCTCTTGCCCGTTGCCATTTGCAGATGTGCGCGCGGCGCGTAATCGAAAGATGTTGAGATCTGCCTGCAGTCGTTCGATGATGTCCAGGCCGAGCAATCCTTTGATGGCCTGAGCAAGCGTGTCTTGGTGCAAGTCATCATCCGCGAGGTGCTGGATTCGCTCGCCATCAAAGAAGAACAGCTGGGAGATGCCAGGCGGCAAGAGGTCGCGGACGAAGTCTTGCCAGTGATCCTTTGTGACATCATCGAGTGGCTTACCGTCACGCTCGACACTCAGCGTCTCACCAATCCGCCCGTTGCTTCGTCGCTCCCAGAAACGGTTTACCCGATACGTATGCACATGATCGATGTCGCTGTACCGAAACTCGACGCCGATGGATGCTGTGGATGGAGGAATTACTGAGTCTGGACTTCGATGAATGCGGCTGTCCAAATACGCCAGGTACTCCTCCTTACTACGCGCCTCCGTTGCAAGGGGACCGTAGAAGCAGAGACGAATTGCCTCAAGGATCGTGGTTTTGCCCACCCCATTCCTCCCGCCGATCAGGATGATTGGCCGGTCAGGTTCCGGTTGTAGGGCAAGTGATTGGCGCCCCCGAAAAACGCCAAAATTTGTCAGCGTGAGGCTAGTTAGAATCATCGGGCTTCTCGGCCTCCAAGATTTCCTGTTCCGATCGCCATTCTTCTGCCAGCACAGACGCAATTGTGTTCTGCACGCCTGAGCGGCGACTCGCACGGCTGTACAGCCGCTCGGTGTCCAACAATTTTGCGAGCAAGGCGCTTGGGACGGTGTGTTTCGCGCAGATCACATCCAGAGTCTGTCGATCAAGAGCTGAGAATCCTGGCACCTCGTCCTTTTCCCAGGCAAAGTCCTCGCCCGTGACTCTACGATAGATCTTTGGGACAGAATCCTCCCAGTCCTGTTCCTCCGTGCGCCAGATCCTGCGAATCTCCGCCAACTCAGCCGGTGTGATTAGCAGCTGTTCGGGATTAGGGCCTGTGCGCTGGATTTGTTGTTGTATCTGCAACAGGGCTTCTAAATACTTCTTGCGTTCCGTCATCTTGTAGGGGCCGTAGACGAATCCATCGCCGTTGGCCTTGAGCATTACTTGGCCGTTGCGCCGCTTCAGTGAGCGCACCTGCGCTTTTACCGTAGGGTCTTGTGTTCCGGCGAGCATGTTGCGGAATTGTAATAGTGGTTCGAGCCACTCCTCACCGTTGTCGATCATGGCTTCCATGCTGGCGTCGCGGTTGACAACCGTGCAAACCCAGCACCCGAAGCGGCTGTTGCCACATGACTGCGTGGTCTTGTCCACCACAAGCGGACATTCGCCTGCCTGAGCGTTGCGATACATCGTGACCAGATCGCGATTGTTATTGCCCCATGGGGACGGCACTTGGAGCAGGTAAGTCCAAACTGCGTTCGTGCTGAAGTCCTCAATGGGCGTGTACACGTATGCATTTGCCAACGTTGAGTGGCGGGAGAGCACGCTGCCCTTGATCCGATGCAGGCTCATGACCTGTGCGCGCGTTGCACTCTCGCTGCGACGCACCCCCAACACCACGACCACTTCCCTGTGTTCGGCGACGCGTTCCAAAATGAACCGGTTTGCGGGATCAATCTTCAACCGCTCAGTACACCAGCGGAATTGCGTCGAGGGCGCCGGATATCCCCGACCGATCAGGTTTACCCAGAAGCTATCATCGATTTTGGGCCGTACCTTGTGTGCACTGAACGGCAGGTGTTGTGCACGAGCGGCTTCGTTGATGCGCTGGAGAGACGTGTCGATGTACTCCACGATTTTCGGGGTCTCGACCAGCGTATCGGAGGAGATTATGTACATCGGCTTTTTACGGTTTGGTTCGGGCAACTGCGCAAGGGCATGCCAGATGAGCTGCAATGCAGTCGTGGAGTCTTTGCCGCCGCTATATCCGATAATCCAGGGGCGTGCGTCGTTCATGTAGACCTGCTGGATTTCCTCGTAGCGCGCCGCGAGCGCTTCCTGCGTTATGGTATCCGCCGCTTGCATAACTGCTTCAGTTCCCCCGTTGTTGCATGTAGTGCTCGACTCTCTGCTCTTCAGGGGAGAGGTCGAGGCCGAGCGCTCGCTTAACGACGGCTGCTGTCAAAACGACATTGTTGTGGGCCTTACTGACCCTGCCGCCGATCGTGGCGCGACCTTCCCAGAGACTGCTGTTAGAGCGGGCCCAGTCAATTGCCCCCAAGTGCTTGAGGCGCTCCTTCCACTTTCTAGGTTCGGCTGCGATGAGTGCCCGTCCGGCAAGGCCTAGCGCATGCAGGGCGATGCCGTGGGCGTGGATGAAATCGCGTCGCAGCTCTGCTGCGCTGACCTTTCGCTCCTGCGCCATGCGCCATTCAGGAATGTGCTTGCCCACCTCATTCCAAAATGCCAATGCGAGGTCCTCTTCAGCAGGAGTAATTCGTCCGTCTTTTGTCTTATTGAGGAGTGCTCTCGTGCCTTGATAGATACTGCTCAACGTGAACAGCTTGATCGAGCGGTTCGAAATCGTCGTCTTTTCGGTTTCGGTCAGTCCTTTAAAATGCGACACCTGGGTCATGAGCTGACGTGACAACTGCGAGAGTGGATCGCGGCGGTCATACAAGATCCCCAGTGATTTTGTGGGCCGGATCGCGTGCTGGTTGAGATCCGCAAACATTTGCTGGCTGCGCACGAGCCCGCTATCACAGAAGAGGACGACGGAGATCGTTTCATCGCCCAGTTCCGGTTTGTCTTTGAGCGCCTCTTCGATTGCGGCGCGTCGGTGCTGGCCGTCATTGATGATGAACCGGGCGGTCATCGGTATCTTGAGGTTCCCAATTTGCCCTTTATCGCCATCGAATGACTGGAACACCACGCCACCATCCACAGAGGCCGTGATGGAGGAAAACACATATTCCTTCGTGTTCTCGATCAGATACTTGGCAATTTCGGGTATGCGGGCGCGGTTGAGCGGGCGCTGCGCACGCAGCTCCGGAGGTAACTCGTCCTCGTCGAAAAGAAATATTTTCGGGATGATCTTCAGGGGGCACATCGCCACAAAATAGTCGCGGCCTGCCTGCACCCCGCGCAGCGCGGAGAACACGTACGAATATGGCTCTGGGGCCAGCGCAGCCGATGCTTTGCCCAACACGCACCTCCTCTTGTGGTGCGATCTTATGTGGGGACTCGGCTGGAAGTCAATCTTTTATCGATGGAAGTTAAAAATCACTCACCAGGAAGCGAAATCTCTCGACAGAACTCGTGGACTTCGGCACCCTTCATGCGCCCCCAACGACTGCCCGGATGCTCAGTCGCGCCCGAATTTCCTCGGCCAGCGTGCGAGCATCGCCGCCACGAGAGTTGTCAACTATCACGACCTTGGGTGACGCGGCGGCGACATAGTCAATTGTGCCGTGAAAGTCGGCATGATCAGTTAACGCCACCCGATATGTCTTATCCCCGTATTGGACGATCGGCTCTTCTCGCGGAACCATGTACGCGCTGACAATGACAAATGCATCGAAGTCAGACTCCGGTACCTTTTCGCCCAGGTGGTGGAACGACAAGTGCCGCTCACGCGCGGTGATAATCGCTTGGCCGCGTGTGTCGTGACGGTCCAATACCGGGTCGGCAAGGCAGCCATAGCACTGATACACAGCCGCCACTGCCGTCTGCTTCTTGCCCGCAAGAAATGGAACCCTGATGTGGGCCTGAAGTAATTGCATCACGTACTGGAGCCGACCGGTCACCGCCTTGATGCAGACCCGCTTGCCCTCATCCAGTAACCTGCGCACCAACGTTACCAGCTCTTCCGCGACCTGGTCCTCGCTGTACGATCTCACGTACTCCGGATTGCCGTAGGTCGCATCCAACACGAGCTCATCCAGGCCTTTGAGGGGAGTGATGGGCCACCAGAAGTCACCGGTGTATCCATACCGCTTACCGTCACCCGTCTCCACCGTGACTTGAGCTGAACCCAGGATGTGATTCGCTGCTGTCAGCGTGATCCTTTCGGCGTTAATAATTTCCGGCGTGTCAGCAGGAATTGCTTTCAGATTTCGTCGGAGGCGTAACGCGTGCGGCCCCTTTATCGCATATACCAGGTCGAGCGTGGCGGGTAACATCACTAATGGATCTTGCGAGCCGAGGCTCTGCTCAAACTCGCGGAAATGATCATCATGGACATGAGATATAACTCTCGTGGGGCGCGTCCAGGACGCACCGTCCGCAGAGACTGAGTTCCCGAGAAAAATCGGTCCACCCGGCAGCACCTTGCATGTAGTCGACATTATCGGGCTAAGCGCTCCTCGCAAAGATTTAAGACCAGCGTGTTCGGGTCTGTGCCGTGCTGCTGGGCATACTGTTCCAGCATTTGCTTCCCTTTCGACGTTGTGGAGATCACATAATTGCGCTCGGCGATACGCGCGGCGAAATTCTCCTCGGCAAGCATGGGCCGAAGTACCGCGGTGAGTGCGGCTTCCTTTTTGCCAGTCGGGATGGTGTGATCTGTCATTCGGGTGTTGGGCAGAAGCGCTCCAATGAGCAGCTCGTGGTGGATTTTGACCGGGCGCGTGGTGAGGGCGATTTGGACGGCGTCGTCCACGGTGCGTGAAGAATCGCGTTTGAGCGCTTGAACTGCCATCATCACTTCGGTTTTCGTGAGGTCGTATTCAAAGACGCGCTTGAGCATCTCGCGCTGGTGAGATTGCTCCAGGGAAGTGAGCATCGAGGCTGTCGAGAACGTCAGGTGTGACAGCTCCGTCTTGCCGGCTCCCCACTCGATCAATCCGCGAAACTCCTCCGGCAGCGCCAGCAGCCCAACGAAGTGACCGACCATCGTCGGTCCTTTAAAACCAACTGCAGCCGCTAGCGTCGGTGGGGTATACCGCACAGTTCTGTCGCCGGTGCGGACACCGTGATCCAATGCGCGCTTCATCCGCTTTGCGACTTCCAGGGGCGGAAGCACCCGCCGTTTGTGGTGCGTTCCGACGCTGAGGATCAGCTCAGAGAACTCATCCTCCGTGAGCGGCTGGCCCTCGGGTGTAACGCTCATCTAATAGCCTTTGTCCTGCAGCCCGGCAATGATGAGGTCGGCCGCCGCTTCCTCTCGCGAGATCTTTTCGTCGTTGGCTAGCTTTTGCAACGATTGCGCGGTGCCCTGTAGCAGCGTGACCCGAATCGTTTCCTGTTGCGGGGGTTTCCGAGCGGCCTCGATGATCTCGTCTGCGGACTTGGCCGGTTCTGATACGGCAATCTTTTCGAGGGCTTTGCGATGCGCGCCGGTCATTGTCTTGAGAGTGTTGGCGAATTTGAGCGCTTTCTCATCGTCAACATCACCGGCTGAGGTGGTGGCGGCATCCTGTGCCTTCAGTGCCAAGGACCAATCAATCTTTCCATCGTCGACGAGTTGCTTCAGTTTTGGAATGACTCGGTCGTACTTCACGTACTCCCTGACTTTGTTGTATGGCAGACCGGTTTCTTCAGCAACCGCCTTCAGGGAACCATAGAACTTGTACAGCTGCGTGCAGGCCTCGACCAGGTCCTGGGTGACGAGGGGTTTGCGCACGAAGTTCTCGGTCAGTGAGATCGCCTTGGCTTCGGCATCGTGCTTGGGCTTGTCGAGCACGACAGCGGGGATCTTTGCCCAACCGAGTTTCTGGACGGCGAGAAATCGACGTTGGCCGGTCAGCAGCTCGTACGTGAGGTCGGGACGCTGGTATACCACGACGGGCTCAAGCAGCCCGATCTTCTCGATGCTGGCTGCCAGATCATCAATGTCTTCTTCAATATGACGGACCCGCGATTGCGATGGTCCGGTCACGATTTTCTCAACGTCCAGGTCCTGAATGGCTTTCATGCATTCCTCTCCGGCGTCACAACCGTCTTCAAAAACGAAATTAGCGACGGAAACAAAACTTGTAATGCCCTGGCCACGTCTTGTCAAGAACTTAGGAGGCCCAATTGCATCGAGCAGCCTCAGGGTGTTCCGCTGCGGCATCGCATCGGACCTTCGCTAGAGAAGAGCTTAGCGTTTCGCTCGGTTTGATGATGCTTTCCGTGATGCAGCTGGGTGAGTAGAATTTCTTTCGATCCGTATGCTGAAACAAGAAGAATGATAGTTCGTACGAGGAGCAAAGCCCTAGATCGAGTTATGTCTAATGCGCTGCCGCCATTGAAGATAAAATCCCTGTCTGGCCAATTATTGCAGATTAAGAAGGATCTGATCGCCGGGGATAGCTCCTCATTGTCCTTGCTTCTTGAAAGCGTGCATGCCCCTGAGGCATTAGTCGCGGTTCGAGAACAAAAACTCCTGTTCAAGGTCGCAGCCTCCGCCCGGCCGACCATAGCTAGAGAATATAAAGTTGCAGTCGACAGACTGTTTGCCGACCGATGTGAGGCAGCGCACGAGGCGAATTATGCCGATTTCGCAGTTCTCGTCGCTGACCAGCGGGACCGGGTTGCTGCGAACCTGGCCCAATCGTTGGGGAAATTTCCGCGAGTGTCGTCCCTTGAGCTGGTGGGGGTTGCTGAGTCCCTGTTAACGACCTGGTTTGAACAGATTGCTAGCACCGTGTGGCAGCACTCAACACCAGAGATTGCGAACAACAGGGAAGCGGGTGACTTGGCGAGTGCCAGTGCAATTTCGGAGCGCGCCCTTCATGAGCTGAAGGGCGCAACAAACGACGTTGCCTTCGCAGCTGCCCGGGCAATCAATGAGGCGTTTAGGGCCGTCGATCAACATAAGACATTTGACAGCGGCAAGGCGGTGTTAGAGGGTACTGCGCAGGCATTGTTGAGGTTGATCGAACTTGCGATCACCTGGAACTCACTCGAATACGCCGCTGACCAAGTGAGTTATGGCGAATGGATTGTTCGCTCCGTGCAGTTGAATGCGCCAATCGAAGTCGTGCTGGATATCCGCGACCCAACACTGGCGTTTGCGCGGATGGTAGGGCTCAGACGCGAAGCTGTTTTTCTGACATTTGGCAAAGAACGTCAGTCCACGTTAAGACCGCAGTTTGAAAAACTGCTACCAGATTTTCTGGACAGCTGCGTCGAGCTCATTATGTCGGGAGCATCTGTGCGATTGGGCATCATTGATCGCTGTGCGATTGAGGCGCAACTGCGGCGAGCGCTTGTTGAGCTGGAGCCGAATGACGATTTGCTGCTCGCTGCTGGGAGTCCTGGGTCTTCTATCGCTGAAGATTACATTGCCGCTCTCTCGGTTCGGTGGTTTTCTACAATTGCAGAATTTGCAGCGAGAAATGCGCCAGCCCGAATTGCGCGCAAGCTCACGCCGATTGTGACGAGCACTGACACGATCGCTTCGATGCTCCCGATCGCAGAGGATCAGCGTTTACGAGTCGTGAAGGCGTTAGATGCCATGGTCCAAAGCCCTCCGGTTGCGTGTCACTTCCAGCTACTTGCCAACCCCTTCGTTCGATTGCCTGATTCTCGAATTGCCTACATTCGGGTACTGGACAGTGCTCGCTGGACAGCAGACATACGAGCGAAGTGGCTGAAAGGAGGTGAAATAGGACGCCGTTTCGGGAGATTGTGGGAACAGTTCTTCGGAAATGTTCTTGAGCATTTCGGCTGGCGCGTTCTTGGCAGGGGAATAAGAATTCGACAGAAAGGCGCCATCCTCACTGACGTGGATCTGCTTGCGGCGCGCGACGGACTTCTCCTCGTCCTTCAAATCAAGGCCCTGGCGGGTCAGGGGATGAATGCGTACGACCATTGGCGAAATCGCAAGATTATCGAGGAAGGTGCACGCCAAGCTGCCACAGCTGCCGCTTGCATTCACAACGATCCACAAATCCTCAACGGAGTGTGTTCGAAGAAAGTAATGGCCACAATCCGTACGGTGCAACCTGCGGTGCTGACGAATGTGCACACATTCAACGGCTGGAAGGTTCAGGACGTCCCTGTTGTCAGTAGAAACGGGCTCATGACACTGCTCAACGGGGGCGTTGTCACGCGCCACAAGCCAGACCATACGATTGTCGATATTCAGCAATTCGGCCGACTGGACACAAGGGACGGTGACGAATTTGTACGCCTGCTGCTCAATCCCATCGATTGGGAGGTTGCCAAGGAGAGCATTGAGGTGAGTCACGACTGTAAAGACATGGAAGGTGTTCGCTGGCAAATCCCGGCAGTCGGCTACTGGCCATTAAAAGGTGACATTCCACAGCCCAGCGAGCGCCAAGAAGGGACTTTCGACCAAGACGGTTCTCCCTGAAAAGCGGACGCCCAGAATGGATCACCCCACGTAACGGACGAGGGGAGAAGTTCGAAACGCATCCAATGTGGGGAGCCATTTTTTTGTTTTGGGCGTTTTCAATGCCCACCAACGCCACCGCCTTCCTCGCTTCCGCTGACGTAAGTGCAACAATGTCAAACGTTCCTGGCAAGTAGCCGTCAGTTCCCCGCCCTTCCAGACGCAGTTCGAGAGTACGAAGTTCAGCAGGCGGCGTTTTTCTTTCAGCAGGCGGCGTTTGTCTCAGGACGTTTGCCTCTGGAACAGATCGTGTGCGCGGATGGCTGGATGATGCTTGGAAGCATCACTCGTTTCTGTCTGCCCGTGCCCTCGGGCGATCCACGTAAGAGA
>JAEZPW010000105.1 GCA_023441255.1 Acidobacteriota bacterium | reverse complement strand
ATACAAGTCGCGAGCAGGTGCAGGTTGCGAAGTTCAGCGTCCCGATAGCTGTGGGCGTACCGCTGGCGGCGATTCTGATACAGAGCTTTGTCTCCAAGAATTTCTTCTGGCTGGCGACTTTCGACCTGCCACTGCTGGTGGTGATCTATTTCGCCGTGGCTCGCCGGCACCCGATCAGCGGCATGTTGACGGGCGGAGTGGTTGGTATTCTTCAGGACAGCCTGACGTACCATCCGGTGGGCTTATACGGGATAGCGAAGACTGTCATCGGGTTTATCGCATCGTCGTTGGGAGTGAAGATCGATGTCGAAAACCCGGGGTCACGCATGCTGATGACGCTGGCTTTCTACGTGATTCACCAGGGGATCTACTATCTGGTCGCTCACGGGATGGCGGGTGAGGCGGTGCAAGTCCGGTGGGGGCACCTGATGATAGCTGCTGCGGCCAACGCGATTCTCGCAGTGCCACTGTTCTCGATCCTGGACCGGTTCAAGTTGAGGGCCTGAACAAGGAAGACGGAAGAAGGCGGAGGAAAGAAGGGAAACTACACGCGGGCGATCTCGCCAGAGGGCTTGCGTTTTGAGTGAGGTACAGTTTCACTCCCGCCAGGCCGATCAGAAACTCTTCGGGGCGGCAGGCGATTGCGATGCCGACCTGCCAAGTTTCAGAAGAGACAATCAAAAAAGCTGAAGCTTAATGGTGCTGCTGCGCCGTATTCGGCTGTTGAGCATCTAAGTAAGGTGAATGGGTCTGCTGTTTAAGGCGGCCTTAATCGTTGACTCAGAATCACGGGCGGGGTACTCTGTGCGCGATGAGAGCCGCCCTGCTGGCGAGCATCCCGGGTTCATCCTTCCTTGCAGGACTTCACGCCCCAAAATCAGCTATTGCGGGAGGAACTCAAAAGACCCACCCTTCGCTGCGCGAAGGGTGGGGCGCCCAGCGGGAAGAAATCAACCCAGCAGAAGAAATCAACCCAGCGGGAGGACGCAGTCCAGGGTTGCGGGCAACGGCTTGAGACAACAATCGTAAACGGCAACTACGGGAGGAAACGCCAAAGCAACAAATGAAAAAAAACATCGAGATCACTCCGAATGTGGGAACGCTGTTTGGCACACGCGACGAAAATCTGCGGGTGCTGCAAGACGGGTTGAACGTATCGATAGATTTGCTGTCCGATTCGATCGAGATCGAAGGCGCACCGCGGGATGTTGCGCGGGCCGAGCAGGTGTTCGCCGACTACGATCACCTGCAGCGCTCCTCGTACACATTCCAGAACGGTGATCTTGGTGCCATGTTGCGTGTGCTGGTTTCCGATCCGTCGGCGACCTTGAGGGGGCTGGCAGAGGCGGGCCGTCAACGTTCGTTCGGCAAGCGCACAGTGCAGCCGAAGAGCGTCAACCAGCGGCGCTACCTGGACGCGATCGAGAAGAACGACATGGTGTTCGGCATCGGACCGGCCGGGACGGGGAAGACTTATCTCGCGGTCGCGATGGCGATTTCGGCGCTGATGGCAAAGCGGGTCAACCGAATCATCCTGGCGCGTCCGGCAGTGGAAGCCGGAGAGCGCCTTGGGTTCCTGCCCGGGACATTGCAGGAGAAGGTGGATCCGTACCTCCGTCCGCTGTATGACGCCCTTTATGACATGCTGGATCCGGAACGAGTGGACCGTTTGCTGGAGAAGAACGTCATCGAAGTGGCTCCGATCGCGTTCATGCGAGGGCGAACGCTGAACGATTCGTTCATCATCCTCGATGAGGCGCAGAACACGACGTCGGAACAGATGAAGATGTTCGTCACGCGAATGGGCTTCAACTCCAAGGCGGTCATCACGGGCGACATCACTCAGATCGATCTGCCCAATGCACGCAAAAGCGGCCTGATCGAAGCGACTGACGTGCTGCGCGATGTAGACGGCATCTCGTTCGTCTATTTCGACGAGGCGGATGTCGTGCGACATCAGCTGGTGCAGCGAATCGTGCGCGCCTACGACGATTTCAAGGTGCGCAACGAGATGCAGCTCTCGCTTCTGGAGTCGAAGGGTGCGGCAGGCGCCGCGAACGGAAAGAATGGGAAATCTTCCGGCGGCATGCATCTGCCGGAAGAAGGAGCCCTGCTCTCGGATGAATTAGCGCGGCAGGAATAAAGTTAGTACCATTAGATGGGAGGGCGCTGGCTGCGTCCTCCCATTCGTGTAACGGGGAGAATCAGCCGTCAGTTGTTAGTGTTCGGCGGTGAACAACGACTTGGTTAACTTTGAGAGAGATATAGAAGGGATCAGCGAAAGCGCGCTAGCAGGCTTCGTTACGCGGGCGCGACAAGCAGTAGGACTGAAGGGTCGTGTGAATGTGCTGGTCACGACGAACCGGCAGATGCGCGATTTGAACCGCCGTTTCCGACAGAAGGATAAACCTACCGATGTACTGTCTTTTCCGGCCCCTGAAGAGCTTGGAAATAAGCTCGCGGGGGACATCGCTATTTCCGCCCAAATCGCTGAAGAGAACGCAACGGCGCTGGGACACGGCGTGGGGGTCGAGCTGAAGGTGCTGGTGCTGCATGGACTGCTGCATCTGGCGGGGTATGACCATGAGAGTGATGATGGGAGGATGGCGCGCAGAGAGGTGAGGCTGCGGCGAGAATTGAAACTGCCGGAGAGTTTGATCGAGCGTGCAGGTCTTGGAAGCCGTGCTCGGCGAGATTCGCACCCTCCCCTGAAGGGGAAGGGTGCGGCACCCGATTTGGGAGATGCGGGGCGAAAAGCAGGTCCCTCGACTGCACGGCGCAAGAGCGCCGCTCCGCTCGGGATGACAGGTTCGATGAGGACGGCGGGGCGGACTTCGGTTACGACGGCGCAGCGGGGGAAGCCCAATAGCGGGAGGCAGAGATGACGACCGGGGTATCGATTGTGCTGATTGTGCTGGTCGCGCTGCTTACGCTGGTGTCTTATGCGGACAGGATCTATGCGGAGGCAGGCAAATTCCTCTCGCGCGAGTTCCAGGAAAACATCGACATCTTTGAGGAGAAGATCGAGCCACGGCTCGGCGGCAACCGGCATCGGGCGCAACTTTCGATGGCCGTGTTGACGCCTTTGCTGATGGCTGCGATCGGTTTGCTGATCGGCTGGATGGTGTTCCGTGATCCGGCTTGGACGACCTCGGATCTTCTGCAGGCTGCCGTCGGGATCCTGGTGATCGTGATCGTGTTCCAGAGATTGCTGCCGTTTATATTTTTCTCTCGCACGAGGGGCGAGTGGGCAATTCCGCTTGCGTTCGTGTTGCGCGGACTGGTCTATCTGGCGATGCCGGTGACGCTGCTGCTGGGGTTCTGCCAGTCGGTGGCTGCGCTCACCCGGGAGCATTCGGAACCGGAACCGGAGACGCCCGCTGAGGCGGTCGATGCGCTGATCGAGGCGGGGCAGGAAGAGGGCATTCTCGAAGAGAGCGATCGCGAACTGATCCAGTCGGTGGTCGAGTTCGGGGACAAGACCGTACGAGAAGTGATGACGCCACGGCCGGATGTTGTTGCGGTGCCGGTCGGGATGACCGTCGACAAATTTACAGAACTGTTGCGATCGAAGCCGTTCTCGAGAGTGCCAGTGTTCGAGCAGTCGCTTGACAACATTGTGGGTATCGTTTTCGCACACGATGTGCTGCAGGTTGCAGATGCAGATGCGCACGTCAAGACGGTTCGGGACCTGATGCACGACGACGTGCAATTCGTCCCGGAGACGAAGCGCGTGAGTGACCTGCTTCGCGACATGCAGAAGCAGAACGTGCACATGGTGATGGTGATAGACGAGTACGGCGGACTGGCCGGTTTAGTGACGATGGAAGACCTGGTCGAGCAGATCGTGGGCGAGATCCGGGACGAGCGCGAGGCCAAGCCGGACATCGTACGCGAAAGCGAGAACACATACGTAGTACCGGGGAGCCTCGACCTAGATCGCCTGGAAGATCTTTTCGGGGTGGCGCCGGAGTCGCGCGACGCGACGACCGTGGCAGGACTGATGAGCGAGTTGCTCGGCCGCATTCCGCAGCCCGGTGAAGTCATCAATGATGATGGGCTGAAGTTTGAAGTGCTGCAAAGTACAGACCGCCGGGTGGAGAAATTGCGCGTCACCAGAACGGGAGACCGGGTGATCAGCTAGGCGTGCAACTCGGTGTACGTTTCACGCCACTAAGAGCTGCAGCACGGCCATTCAGTGATGATGGTTGACACTGAAGGCGTAGTGGGAGTAAGGTGACTCATCAATGTTGAGCGCGATCCATACCGATCAGCGGAAGACAACTACAATGGCCATGTGCATGGCTATTCGAATTTGTGTCCGTGATCGGAGGTCGCAGGGCAGATAGCAAAAGCTACAGCCTATAAGGATTTAGACGACCCACGGACACACACTCCGTGGGTCGTTTTGCATTTGGGAAAAACTGGGGTCCTAGCGACGGAACGGCAGGCGAGATCATCGAAAGCTGAATCGAGCGGCAACACGCAGAGGAGAACGGAAGTGAGCGAGAAGAACGGGAACCAGAAGCAGTACAGGCTGGCAACGCAGGCCGTCCACGGAGGGCAATCGCCGGATCCGACCACAAAAGCGCGCGCAGTGCCCATCTACCAGAGTACTTCCTATGTTTTCGACGACGCGGACCACGCGGCGCGACTGTTCGGGTTGAACGAGTTCGGAAACATCTACACGCGAATCATGAACCCAACGACCGATGTGTTCGAAAAACGCATCGCTGCGCTGGAAGGCGGAGCGGCCGCCCTAGCGACGGCTTCAGGACAAGCTGCCGAGACGTTGACCATCACAACGCTGGCGAAGGCGGGCGAAGAGATCATCTCCACGAGCTCGCTCTATGGCGGAACGTACAATCTCTTCCACTACACACTGCCGAAGCTCGGCATCAAGGTGCGTTTCGTCGATGCGGAAGACTTTGCGGGCATTCAGAAGCTCGTAAACGACAAGACGAAAGCGCTCTACACGGAGACGCTGGGAAATCCGAAGCTCGACGTAGCCGATCTCGAAAGGCTTGCCAAGATCGCTCACGATGCGAAGATACCGTTGATTGCCGACAACACGTGCGCTTCGCCGGCGCTGTGCCGACCTATCGAGTGGGGCGCCGACATCGTCGTAGAGTCGGCGACGAAGTTTATTGGCGGCCACGGCACGTCGATTGGAGGCGTGATCGTCGATGCCGGTAAATTTGACTGGGCCGCAAGCGGCAGATTTCCGGACTTCGTGGAACCTGACCCGTCGTACCACGGCGTGAGCTATACGAAGGCTTTTGGCCCGCTGGCGTTCATTCTCAAAGCGCGGGTGCAGGGATTGCGTGATACCGGGGCGTGCCTCTCACCTTTCAACTCCTTCCTTCTGCTGCAAGGCGCCGAAACTCTTCACCTGCGGATGGAGCGTCATTCGGAAAATGCCCTCGCAGTTGCACGATTCCTCGAAAAGCACGCCGACGTGGAATGGGTGAA
>JAEZPW010000097.1 GCA_023441255.1 Acidobacteriota bacterium | reverse complement strand
CTATAACATCACCGATTACGGCCCAGGAGCCGGCACGATCCCGGCGGTATTCGGCCAGACTTTCACCGACTTCTACAACGGTGTGGCTACCAACTTTACGCAATCGTTCCCGACGCGCCTGACACAGCCAATCGCCCTCTACAACCTGGGCTTTTATGGCCAGGACGTCTGGAAGGTGCGGCCCAACCTGAATCTCACGTTGACCATCCGCGCCGACCGGAATTCCAATCCGACCTGCCGGACGGACTGCTTCAGCCGCCTGAACAATGATTTTATGGGGATCAACCACGGCCTTGATGTGCCGTACAACCAGACGATTCTTGCGAACCAGAGCCTCGCGCTGCCTGGATCGTTCCATCCGTGGACGGTGCAGCCAAGGTTTGGGTTCAACTACTCGCCCGACGCCAACACCGTCATAAGCGGCGGCTTCGGGTTATTCACCGCGCCGTTCCCGGCGGTCATCGTAGACAGCCTCTTTGCGAATCTGCCCAATGAACCCACGTTCACGCTGAGCGGACTGCCGTTCGGACCGACCACCCCCGGCAACTCGCAGAGTGCCGCGGCGGCGGCCGCGGGGGCGCTGCGCACCGGATACGACGCCGGAGAAAACTGGGCAACGCTGAACGCAGCAGTGCTCGGGGCTACGGGCGGACTGACTGGCTTCTCTCCGCCGAACTTCTTCAACCCGGCGAACAACATCCACACTCCGCGGGCACAGGAGTGGGACTTGCAGTTGCAACACTCGTTCGGCACAAAGACGGCGTTCACCCTAAAGTACGTAGGCAACCACGTGATCTGGGAGCAGATCAACAATGCTGGACTTAACGGCTACTGCGGTCTTGGCGTTGCGGTCACGGCCCCGGCCGGCACAACTCCATGTCTCTCCACACCGGGGAGCGTCGCGGCCGGAACGCCTGACGGAGCCTTGCCGTTCAGCAGTTTCACCGGACTGCCCGGATCGCCCATCGATCCCCGGTTCTTGACCATGACGGAGGCATCGACCGGCTACAACTCCAACTACAACGGATTGACCGTGACGATGCAGCGCCGCATCTCGGCGTTCCAGTTCCAGGTGAACTACACCTGGAGCCACGCGCTGGACTATGTATCCAACGCGGGAGTGATCACGACACCGTTCAACTTCAGCACCAATGGCAGCATTCTCAGTCCGCAGAATCCGTTCCAGCCGTTCCAGAACATGTACGGTAATTCGGATTACGACGTACGCCACTATCTGAGTTTGAATTACGTGTACACAACGCCGAGGAACCTGCTGCATGGCTTCCTGGGCGGTGCGCTCGCGGGTTGGACGATTGGCGGGACGGTGTTCGCTCGCACGGGGTTGCCGTTCACGGTAATCGACAGTGCGACGGGCAGCGCGCTCAACTCTTACGGCTACGGCACGACGAATCCGAGCTATCTTGGCACGTTTGCGGACCAGACTGGGGGTTTCGCAACCGGGTTGAATTGCAACGGAAGGTTCGCAAACCCGGTGAACGGGCCATGTCCGGCGATCGTCAACAACTTCGCCTCCAGTACGACCGGTTTTGGCAATCAGCGCCGCAACCAGGTCTACGGACCGAGGTTCTTCAACACCGACCTCTCAATCAGCAAGGAGTTCCACATACCTCACTGGGAGAGTGGCGTGCTCTCGATCGGCGCGACGGCCTTCAACTTGTTCAACCATCCCAATTTCGACCAACCTGTGGGAGATGTAGGCGCCGGCAGTTCCAACGGCACCATCATTTCAACCGTCAACTCGCCGACTTCGATCTACGGCTCGTTCCTGGGCGCGGACTCCTCGCCACGCCTTCTGCAGTCGTCGATCAAGTTGACGTTCTAAACCTTAGCCGCGGATAAACACGGATCGGCACGGATTCTGAGCTAACTCAGAATCCGTGTGGATCCGTTTTCTACTGCTTGCTGTAGCGGTTCTTCTTCTTTTCTTCGTGACGCTCGAAACCCAACTGTATGAGGCGGTCGATGAGTTCGGGATAGGAAACGCCGGTGGCGCCCCAGAGCTTGGGATACATGCTGATGGCGGTGAATCCCGGCATGGTGTTGATCTCGTTGACGTAGATGCGGGGGGTCGGCGAAGACGGGGGATCCATAAGGAAGTCGACGCGGGCGAGGCCGGAGCAGTCGACCGCCTTGAATGCGCTGATGGCCAGCTCACGGACGGTATTCATATCGCTTTCCGATATCCTGGCCGGGATGATCAGTTCGGAACCCTCGTCGATGTACTTGGCGTCGTAGTCATAGAACTCTTTCACAGGGACGATCTCGCCTGCGACCGAGGCCTGCGGCTCGTCATTGCCGAGCACGGCGCACTCGATCTCGCGGGCCTTGCCGTGGACGCCACCCACGCCCTCCTCGACAACAATCTTGCGGTCATATAGGGCGGCCTCGTCGATGGCGGGGCCGAGTTCGGCGGAGTTGTGAGCCTTGGTGATACCCACGGAACTTCCGAGATTCGCGGGCTTAATGAATAGCGGATAGGCGAGTTTCGACTCGACTTCCCGGGTGATGCGCTGCGGGTCGCGCTGCCACTCGTGGCGCAAGAAGGTGACGTGCTTGACGATGGGCAGTCCGGCGGCGAGGAACAGCGCTTTCATGATGTCCTTGTCCATACCCGCGGCGGAACCGAGAACGCCTGCGCCAACGTAGGGGATGTCAGCGAGTTCGAGCAGGCCCTGGATGGTGCCGTCTTCTCCGAAGGTGCCGTGCAGCACGGGAAAAATGATATCGACGACAATGGGACGATCGATGGCGCGGCGGTGTTCCTGCGCGTCGGTCTGGAAAGGCAGGAGCGAGGTGTGTTCGGCGGCAGGGACCGGCGGCACCAGGACGGCTTCGCCGCGCTGCAGTACGGCGGCGGCAGACGAGGCCTGCGGATCGCCCGCACGAAGGTGAGGTACGGTGTCGGAGGGTGGATGCCCCTTCAGCAGGCGTTCGGCGTCGCTTGAACTCACCCAGCGGCCATCCTTCGTGATGCCGATGGGCACCACATCATACTTGGCCTTGTCGATGGCGTTGATGACCGAGGCGGCCGAAAGCAAAGAAACTTCGTGCTCGCCGCTGCGACCTCCGAACAGAACTCCCACTCGGACCTTGCTCATGGGGCGAGGATAAATCATTTTTGATTTGTGATTTTTGATTTCTGATTGACATGTCTTTGTGGAGCTGGATGTTTCTGACCTGCACCACCTGTGCTCGCACTTTAGTACCTGCGATGGCCGCGCCAATTGCATTTTCTGTTAGCCATGGCACAGCTACACTTTTCCGGTAATCACTTCGCGGAGAAATGACAATGCGGCTCAGTAAACCAGTTTGTGCCGTCCTGCTGTTGTTGGCCTTGACGCTTGCCTGCTTCGGGCAGGCACATCCCTCCACTCCGGCGAAAGCCCCGTCGACTGCCGAACCACATCGCGGCGACATTCCAGACCTCATACGGGAGACGCAGTTGACGATCCGCGCCAAGGACTACAGCGGATTAGTGTGGTGGATCCCGTTCGAATTCTGGATCGACAGCGCGACCACGCACGGCTCAACCCCGGAACAGGCGAAACAGAATTTTCACGCGCTGCAGGAATACACGATCGTCTTTGTATTCGCAGCAAAGACCAACGCGCTGGGAGCATTCGACTTCTTCCCTCCCGAACACGTGCAGAAACACGTAGTGATCAGAGACGCGAACGGGAATGAATACGCGCCTGTCGAAAACGTTTCAGACACCGCGAAGAACCTGGCTGCCATGCTGAAGCCGATCCTCGGGAATGCCATGGGCAAGGCGGGCGAGAACTCCGTTTTGTTGTTCTTCCCTGCAACTGGCAAGAACGGCACTCCCATCGCCGATGCGGCAGCGCAGGGGAGTTTCTCGGTCGTGCTGAGAGACCTGGTGGGCGTTGAGAACGATGTCTATGACTGGCGATTGCCTCTTACGTCAGTTGCACCCGCGAAGTTCTGCCCCGTGGGCAAAGAGCGCATGATGGCCAACTGGCATTACTGCCCGTGGCACGGAGTGGCGCTGGAGGGCAAGGCAGCCGCAGCAGGAAAGTGATCCGACGTAATCGACTTTTGTAGCCACGATGGGCGAGATTGTACAGGCGCCGGGTCTCCGACCCGGCGTTCTTTCTTGAGCACTCATCGTCGAACTCATGTTGTGTAGCGCCGGGTCTCCGACCCGGCGTGCCGTGTTCCAAAACCGGAACATTTCAGAGCTCCACGAAAGAACTCGGTGACACTCACCTATTCTGCTCCCGTGCTCAGAAACCCGTACAACTTTCGCCGTCGACTCCCTCATATACAAAACGACACAAAGGCGCTTTTCATTACTTTTTCAACCCAGAACCGATTCGTCATCCCTGAGTACTTGCGTGGAACAGTACTCGGCTGCTGCAAACAGGAGCATGAAAACAGCATGTCTCTCCATGCTGTCGTCGTCATGCCCGATCACGTCCACATGGTCGTCTCGCCACTTCGCAAGCCAGATGGCACATGGTTTGCGACGTCAGAAATCATGAAAATGGTAAAGGGGCGCAGCGCCTACTTGCTGAACCGCGCGATGCAGCGCAGGGGGCGTGTGTGGCAGGAGGAATACTTTGATCACATTCTGCGGTCTAACGAGCGACTGGCGGAAACACTTGACTATGTAGTCGAAAATCCGGTGCGCCGTGGGCT
>JAEZPW010000039.1 GCA_023441255.1 Acidobacteriota bacterium | reverse complement strand
GGCTGGATCACGTCAGCGTCGATCATGGTGCCGTGCCCGTGGTTCCCGGAAGCTGCCGAGTTCGCCCGCAATCATCCGGAAACCGATCTGGGACTGCATCTGACGCTTACCAGCGAATGGCTGTCCTTCCGCTGGCGGCCTGTATCCTCGCAACCGGTGCCCAGCCTCCTCGACCGCGACGGCTACATGCCCCTGACTGAAACCGACGCTGCGGCGCAGGAGAAGATGCCCGACGTCCGCACCGAACTGCGTGCACAGATCGACAAGGCGAAGGCTGCCGGCATCGCCTTCACGCACCTCGACAGCCACATGGGGACGCTCTTTCAGAGTCAACCGCTTTTCGACGAATACCAGAAAGCTGCCACCGAGAACCACGTCCCGAACTTCATAGCCGGCGGGGAGAACACTCACGGAGAGCACAACTTCAACGTCCAGCCGGACAAACTCGTCGTCACCACCGATCTGCAAATGACGCCCGGAGTGCCGAAGGACCAGTGGTTCAATGCATACAAGAAAATGCTGACGGGACTGAAGCCCGGCGTGTACCAGCTGATCGTCCACCTCGGCTTCGATGACCCCGAGTTGCAGGCCATCAGCTACAAGCACCCGGACTGGGGCGCCACCTGGCGCGAGAGTGACCTTAACGTCGTCAGCAGCCCCGAGTTCAAGCAGTTACTCAAAGACCAGGGCTTCAAACTCGTGACGTGGCGCGAACTGTCGCAGGCGATGAAGTAGAAGGGCGTTGTCAGTTGTCAGTCTTCAGTCGTCAGGTTTCAGGTTCACCTGCCGTATTCATCAGAATACTGCGCACTGGCGACTGACGACTGACCACTGATAACCGATAACTGACAACTAACAAACCCACAAAACCCCGCATGACAAAATCACCGCACACGCCTTAACCTGAGTACTGGAAGTCCTCTCCTCCACCTCGATGACCGGCTTGCGAAAAATCCGGCCTTGGCTGGCGCGGCTATTAGCCTGCCTCGCGTTGATGACGTTCGTGCCCGTGTGCCGTGCGTCCACTCCCATCGCGCTGTTCGACTCCAACATCACCGTCAACCAGGACGGTTCTGCGCTGGTGTTTGAGACCATTGAGATGGCGTTGGCTTCCGGCAGCTTCGACCGCGACATCCGAACGAATTTTCCTGGCGCTTTCGGCCGGCGGCGCCTGCTCATCGACGTGATCGAGGTACGCGACAACGATGGCAAGAACGTCCCGTACTTCACGATGAAGACGGCGGACGCACTCATGGTGCGGGTGCCACGCGTCAGCGGACGCTCGTTGCGCATCACGTACCTGGTCCGCAACGCCGTTCATTTCAGCGGCAACGGCGACGAATTCTTCTGGGTCGTCAATAACGTAGCGTCACCCTCCGGGGGAGCCTACGTACACGTCCACCTGCCCGCTGCTGCCGCCGGGCAGTTTCGCCCACAAGGCTACCTGCGGCTCACCGGAGCGTCGCAGTCGCGCACGGCACTCTGGTCCTACAACGGCTCGGTGCCGGTGCAGGTTGAAGGCAGCACGATCGATTCGGAGTCTCCGGGGCCAATCGGACCCGATGTAGCGCTCATACTGGACGTTTTCGTTGCCAGGGGAGTTCTCACGCCGCCCAATGCGCTCACCCGTCTTGAGTGGTTCCTGCGTGCCAATCCCGTTGTGCTGCTGCCCCTTGCCACGCTGCTGGTGGTGCTGGCACTGCGCAGGCTGAAGCCTCGCGATCCTGAAGCGGAGCGCTCCATCCCGCCTATGTACGAGCCACCGGACGGCATGACGCCTGCGGAAGTCGGACTGCTCATAGACGACCGCCTCGACCCGCGCGACGTGTGCGCGACCCTGATCGACCTGGCCGTGCGCGGCTTCGTGCGTCTGGAGGAAGTGCCGCAGCAACCCGGTATTGCCTGCGACACTCCCGATTACGTGATCAAGCTGCTGAAGCCGCGCGAGGAGTGGACCGGCCTGGCGCCGCACGAATACACGATGTTGTTCCATACCTTCTATGGCGGGTACTGGACGAAGCTGTCAAGCCTGCGGCTGCGTTTCCCGGACATCGTGCCCTACATGGAGGTGGACCTCCTACGGGAACTCAAGCGCAAGGGAATGTACCGCGTCGACCCGGAAGCGGTGCAGGGGTGGCGCGTGGTTGGACTGCTGGCGGTCGCGGGTCTGCTCGGTTTCGCGCAAGTGCTGGGTATCCTCAGGCTCGCCAACAGCGTAGAACTGGGCGTGAGCGCCGTAATTGTCGCCCTGTTTGCGGTCTACTGGTTCGGTCGAAAGACCAGCGCCAAGACAATTCGCGGCATGCGCACGTGGACGGCTATCCGCGGCTTCCAGGAATTCATGCGTACGGTGGAAGCTGACCGCATACAGCGCATGGAACCGAGCATATTCGAAGAGTATCTCCCTTACGCGATGGCGCTCGGCATCGAGCACAGGTGGACGCGCGCGTTCCAGGGAATCGCCGTGCCGAAACCTGACTGGATGGAGATAAGCGGCGAAATCTTCCAGCCGGAAGGGCTCGGCCATACTCTCGACCTGATGTTCCACTCGGCGCTGGTCGGGGCCGCTCCGCACGTACCGTTGCGCGGACTCGCACGTGCGCGGCGTGCGGGCGTCTGATTACCGCAAACGCACAGGAACGGCCCGCGTCCACTTGACGTCTCTTTGCACTCCATCGGATATTGAAGAACCGCCGCTCGCGTGGCGCAGGCCCGGAGAGATCCAGGAGAACCGCATGAAAGTTGCCCGACACCTGATCGCCCAGCTCATCACCGTCGCGTTGTTGGCCTGTTCCGTCCTGGCGCAACAGCCAGGCGACGCGAAGCCCGCAAGCAATGCGCAAGCCGAAGCCGCGAAACCGGCCGCTCCCGCTGGGAGATCTTCGGAACTTCAGAAGTACGCTGACATGGTGCTGGGCACCTGGACCGTGCAGGAGTCGCACGAGGGCAGCGAAATGATGCCGGCCGGCATCTCGACCGGGACCGCCATGTTCCGGAATGGTCCTGGCGGCTATTCGGTCGTCGAGAACATGTCGCTGAACGGCAGCATGGGAAAATTCACCGGAATGGGCGTGGTCTGGTACGACGCAAAAGACCAGCTGTACAAGGGCTTGTGGTGCGACAGTCAGAGTCCGGCCTGCGACACCAGCTTCAGCGCCAAATGGGAAGGCGACAAGTTGATTGCGACCGGCTCGAGCGAGATGCCGGGCGGCAAGATGTACATGAGGGAGGAGTACACCGATATCAGCCCCAACGGGTTCACGTTCACCATGTACGGAGGGCCGGACCAGAACTCGCTCAAGAAGTTCATGACCATGAGATACACGCGAAAGTCAGGGCCGAGGCCGGCGAGCAAAACTGAAGGAAAGCGCTAGGCGCGCTCTGAGGGTTCGCATGCCGCGTGGGTTGCCCGATGGAAGAGTCTGCTTTGTCTGCGGTGCGGCAAAGCAGATCCCTCGCTTCGCTCGGGATGACACTGCATTCTTTCTGCGTTCATCCGTCCTTAACCTTTCTCCATTCTGTATTCATCCGTCATGACACTGCAGAGGATTATTTCCGCAGCCTGTTCGAAAGCCCCCGTGCACTTTTCTGTTCCAGTCGCGTATTCGTAGTTGATACAGTTGCCGGCTGAGTACTTCGATGAAAAGCACCATGCAGAGAGCAGTTGTCCTGATCGCGGTTGTAGCTGTGCTTTTTTTCAATGTGGCTGATTGCCGTGCCGACGCGAGATCGCCGAAGCACCTGCCGCGCATCGTCGTGCACCGGGGTGGTCACTTTCTGCAGACCGAGGACGGCCGGCCTTTCTTCTGGCTCGGAGATACGGCCTGGGAACTTATCCACCACACCACGCGTGAAGAATGCAGCTATTACCTGCACACCCGGGCGCAGCAGGGCTTTACGGTCATACAGACCGTTGTGCTTTCCGAGATGGCGGGAGCGACGGACGCGAGCGCAATGGGGCAGAAACCATTCCTGGGGAACGACCCACGGCGCCCGAATGATGCCTACTTCGATCGCGTGGTGGATGTGGTCGACGAGGCCGCGTCGCAGGGTCTTTACGTGGCTCTGGTCCCGATCTGGGGTGACAAACTGACGGCGCCCTGGGGCGACGGCCCACGCCTGTTCCGCAACGACAATCTAGAGGACGCGCGCGGATTCGCGCGTTACCTGGCAGGGCGGCTAAAAGGCCGTACCAATGTGATATGGATACTCGGCGGCGATCGTCCGGCGCGACTCGCCGGCATGAACAACGAGTTCCTGCAGAACCTTGCGAAGTCGGCGGGATTTCCTCCGGACCAGGACTGGACTCCGATCTGGCGTGAAGTTGCTCGCGGGTTGGAGGAGGGCGGCGGCGTGAAGCCGCTCACTCTGTATCATCCGCAGGGAGGGCCCGAGTCGTCGTCAGTCTATCTGCACAACGAGCCATGGCTCTCGGTCAACGGTATGCAAAGTGGACACGGCGGCGGACACGACGTGCCGGTTTGGGAGTGGGTCGCGCGCGACTACGCCATGGCTCCGGCCAAGCCCACGCTCGACCTCGAACCGAACTACGAGGACCATCCGTACAATCCGTGGCCGCGTTGGGACCCGGCGACTGGCTACTTTCGGGACCTGGATGTCCGCAAGCAGGTTTACCGGTCGGTATTCGCGGGTGCCTGCGGAGTCACTTACGGCCATCATGCAGTATGGGGCTTCGTCGGCGCGCGCAACGACGTGATCAACTACGCGGACCGCGATTGGATCGACGCGCTGCAACGCCCGGCAGGCAGGCAGATGGGTTTTCTTCGCCAGCTGATCGAGTCGCGCCCGTACTTCAGCCGCGTGCCGGATCAGTCGCTCATCGCGGGTGACAGCGGCAAGGGAGCAATGCACATTCAGGCCACGCGCGACACAGAAGGCAGCTATGCATTCGTATATTTCCCGTTCAATGACCTGACCGCCAGGCTCAATCTCACAAGCTTGCGGGCCAAGCGCCTCCGCGCATGGTGGTACGACCCGCGCACGGGGGTTGGCACGCTGATCGGAGTGATCGAAGCTGCGCCGGATCGCGAGTTCCGTTCTCCGCCGTATGGCCCCGACTGGGTGCTGGTGCTGGATGATCCTGACGCCTCCTACGCGCCTCCGGGGCTGAGTGTGGTCCAGCAATGAACTTCCTCTTTGTAGAGATTCCTCGCTACGCTCGGAATGACAAGGAAGGGAAGACACAGACGTGATGCGGAAAGCCGCGCTGATCTACAACCCGACGTCCGGCAGCAAGCGGCAGGACCGCACGCGCAGCATCGACAGCGTGGCTGAAGTTCTGCGCTCGGCCGGAGTTGAAGCGGTGCGTGTGCCAACTACCGCGCCCGGCAGTGCCGGCGAACAGGCGCGCGAGGCGATTGCCGGCGGATGCGACACAGTGTTCGCGTGCGGCGGCGATGGGACCATCCACGAAGTTCTCCAGGGAGTTGTCGGGACTGACGCCGCGCTCGGTGTCATCCCCCTCGGTACCGCGAATTCGCTGGCGTTCGACCTGGGCATCCCTCGCGACCCTCGGCGCGCTGCACAGGCTGCGCTCGTCGCCGAGCCGCGGCGCATAGCTGCCGGCAAAGTCGAGTACTGCACGGCTTCAGGTTCGCGTTCGCGCTACTTCACGGTTGCCGCCGGTGTCGGCGCCGACGCTTACCTCGCTTACGCCCTCAGTGTGGATTTCAAGCGCACGCACGGCATGCCTGCCTACTACGCCAAGGCGGCGCAATTATGGGCGGTTCACGATTTTCCTCCGTTTGAGGTGCGCTTCACCGACAAAGCAACAGGTGAGCGACGCGTCGAGCGGGTGAGCGAGATGCTGGCCATACGCATCACCGATTTCGGCGGAATTCTGCGGCGCATGGCGCCCCGCGCAGCCCTGGGACGCGACGACCTCGAATTAGTTCTCTTCAAGACACGCAGGCGGACCAGTTATCTTCGGTTCGTCATCGGCAACATGTTTGGCCGGAGCCCGCGGGTTTCCGACATCGAATCTCTCGGGGCGAACGAAGTGGAATGCGTCCCCGTAGAAGGCAAAGCCGGGAAGATTCACGTCGAGGCAGATGGTGAAGTGCTTGGCCGAGTCCCCGCACGCATCTCTGTAGTGCCGAATGCATTCAGGCTATTGATGAGACGAGTTGCGAGTACCGAGTAGCGAGTACCGAGTATGGAGTTGCGAGTGCCGAGTAGCTAGTACCTAGTAGCTAGTTGCAAGTATTCTGTTGCAAGTAGACTGAATGCTGCACGCGGCGACACTCCTCTTCGCCGCTGCACGTCAGCTGGTGCTTCATCTAAACTCGGTACTCGGTACTCGGTACTAGCTACTAGCTACTAGCCACTAGCTACTACCTACTAGCTACTTGTTATATGGATCCTCTCACTCACTTCATGACCGGCGGTTGCATGGCCCGGGCCGGGTTTAACCGGATGTCTGCCCTGGCCACCGTCACCATGGTGCTTGCTGCCGAAGCGCCCGACATCGACGTGGTCACGGACTTCGGTGGCGACGTGTTTGCCTTCTCACACCACCGCGGAATGACGCACACGCTGGTGGGTGTGCCGGTCGTGGCCGGTCTGGTCGTGTTCGTTGTGTGGGCCGGATGGCGGTTGCGGCGGAAATTTCGCCCAAAGCCCACGACGGCCGGTACAACGGCAGAAGTGTCGGCCGCGAATCCGCGCTGGGGAGTGCTGTACGGTTTAGCCTGTGTCGCCGCGCTCAGCCATATCCTGCTGGACTTCACGAACAGCTATGGCGTGCGGCCGTTCATGCCATTCAATGACCGGTGGTTCTCGTGGGACATCGTGTTCATCATCGAACCGGTCATGTGGGCCATACTCGCGGCAGGACTCGTCCTGCCCGCGTTGTTCCGCCTGGTGGACCGGGAGATCGGGGTACGTGACCGTCGTCCTCGCGGGCGCCTGGCTGCATGGGCAGCACTGGCGGCCATCATCGGCTTTTGGGCAATACGCGATTACGAGCATCGGCGCGCCATCGCCGCCATGGACTCGCTGACCTACCGTGGAGAAGACGCGTTGCGCTTCTCGGCCTACCCTTACATGAGCAACCCGTTCCGCTGGTACGGAGTGATCGAGACGCCGAACTTTTTCGAGCGGGTAGATGTCGATTCACGCAGGCCGCAAGTCGATCCCGAGGACCGGGCCGAAATACGTCCCAAGCCCGCGCAAACGCCCGCCGTGATCGCGGCGAAGAATTCGTATTTGGGCCGCGTGTACCTCAACTGGGCCCAGTATCCCGTCACCGAAGAGGAGAAACTTCAGCCGCCGCAATCCGGATACGTGGTGCGCTTCTATGACCTGCGCTATATGTATCCGGGCGAGGGCCGCACGTTCCTGAGTGGGCGCGTGCGTTTGGACGACAACTACAATGTCGTCTCTGAAAGCTTCGGAAACCGCTCCACGCAGGACTGAGGCGCGCTCACGCGATCTTCAGGTCGCCATACGACGGATTTGCCGCGGCGATCACCATGCCCGTCATGTTCCCCTCCACGCTGTTGACGAAGGCGCGCGCAACCAGGCTGGCGGGGATGCCGTTCGCGGGATCCTGTCCCATTGCCTGCAGAGTTTCGGCCACCCATCCCGGGCTGACGACGTTCACGCGGATGCCACGCGGCGCTTCGAGCGCGGCCGCTCGCGCGAAACCCTCGATCCCGGCATTCACCAGTGAAATAGCGGCGCTTCCCCTCATTGGCTTTTCCGCAAGCACGCCGCTGGTCAGGGTGATCGAGCCGCCGTCGTTGATGTGTTGCAGGCCGTAGCGCGCCACGTTCACCTGCCCCATGAGCTTGTCTTTGAGGCTGTAGGCGAAGTCTTCGTCACTGAGCTTCTCGAGCGGGGCGAACTTGCCGCTTCCTGCCACGCAGATCATCGCATCGAGACCGGACGCGTTGGCGTAGAAACGGCGGATCGATTCGGGATCGCTGATGTCGACCCGGTACTCGCCACCGTTGCGCGCAACCGGTATCACGTCGTGTTTGGAAGAAAGCGCCTGGACCACATGTTTGCCGATGGTTCCGGTTGCTCCGATTACGGCGACGCGCATGCCCATTCTCCTGTGCCCAACCGTCATCAGACGCGCAGGGCGCACCGCAGGATGCAGGCTGTTCGTCCTGCCATTCCCCTTTGTCATCCCAAGAGTTTGGGGCTTTTTCGAAGTTGTCATTCCGAGCAGCGAAGCGACGAGGAACCCCTGCGGGCGGCAACCCTGTTCAGGCGTAGCGGTTCCTCGCTGCGCTCGGAATGACAAAATCGTCGGAATGAGTGGCAGCAAAAAGGTCACACATTGCGTAGCGAGGGAGCACTATCAGTTCGCAAATGCGGTGCGGGCGCAGCGGACTGGTCTTGCACCCTCCGAATTTGCGATACACTTTTGTTCTCATGAAGCGCTCGCTCATCGGAGTTGCTCTTCTCATACTTTTTGCGCTAGCTGCGTCTATCTCGCACGCGGCTCCCATGCGGCCCTCGCACGGCGAACATGCGATGGTCGCCACCGTTCATCCAGACGCTTCAAAGGCGGGGGCAGAAATCGTGAAGGCCGGCGGCAACGCCGTGGACGCGGCGGTTGCGGTCGGCTTCGCTCTGGCAGTCGTTCACCCGCAGGCGGGCAACATCGGCGGAGGCGGCTTCATGCTGGTACGCATGGCCGGCGGTGCGGAGCACTTTCTCGACTACCGTGAGAAAGCTCCGGCAAGCGCCACGCCCGACATGTACCTCGACGCACAGGGAAACGTTATTCCCGACGCCAGCACTGTAGGATACCGGTCGATTGGCGTGCCCGGCTCCGTCGCAGGCCTCGCCTACGCACAGAAACACTGGGGCAAGTTGCCGATTGTGCAAGTCATGCAACCGGCCATCCGTCTGGCGCGCGAGGGCTTTGTGCTGACCTGGGAGGACGCCCGCGATTTTGCCGATTCCGACCTGGCCAGGTTTCCTGAGTCGAAACGCGTCTTCCAGCAGAACCCGCAAACAGGTGCCCCTTACCAGCAGGGCGACGTCTTCAAGCAACCTGATCTTGCGCGGACGCTGGAACGCATAGCGCAGAACCCCGAAGATTTTTACCACGGCGAAATGGCACGGCAGATCGCAGCCGCCATGCAGAAAGGCGGGGGTCTCATCACCGCCGAAGACCTGGCCAACTATGACGTCAAGGAGCGTCGGCCCATCCACGGCACCTACCGGGGGTTTGAGATCATTAGCGCGCCGCCGCCATCTTCAGGCGGCATCGCCCTGGTGGAAGCGCTCAACATTCTCGAAGGCTATAACCTGACGAAGTACGGCAACCGTTCGGCAGAATCGATTCATCTCGTGACCGAAGCTTTCCGTCGCGCATTCTTCGACCGGGCCGAGTTCCTCGGTGACCCTGACTTTGCGCAGATACCCGTCGCTCAGCTCATCGACCATCGTTACGGAAAAGCGTGGCGGGAGCAGCTTGATCCGGACAAGGCGACGCCCAGCAGGGACCTGCATCGTCCGGCAATATTCAACCAGCTCGAGACCTATGCTGCGCTGCACCCGCTGGCAGGTGCACCGCGAGAACCCGAGCACACTACGCATTACTCCATCGTTGACCCGCAGGGTAACGCCGTCGCCGTGACTACCACGCTCAATGACAGCTTCGGTTCGCGCGTGACCGTCGAGGGACTTGGATTCCTGATGAACGATGAAATGGACGACTTCGCCTCGAAGGTCGGCGTACCCAACATGTACGGGCTGATACAGGGACCGGCAAACGCGGTGGGGCCGAATAAGCGTCCGCTGAGCGCGATGACGCCGACAATCGTGCTTTGGCCGGAGCGGGGAACTGTAACGCCGCAAGCGGGTGTACAGCCAAGGCCGGGCGTACCGCCGCAAGCTGGTGTAGCGCCGGGTCTCCGACCCGGC
>JAEZPW010000004.1 GCA_023441255.1 Acidobacteriota bacterium | reverse complement strand
GATCCAGCCTCTTTCTGCCAGCGGTTTTGCCGAGATCCGCATCCGGGATAACGGAAGCGGCATAACGCATCCCGACCGCATCTTCGACCCTTTCTTTACGACGAAGGGAGTGGGCAAGGGAACCGGCCTCGGTCTGAGTATCTGTTACGGAATCGTGCGTGAGCACGGTGGCGAAATTCTATGCAGCAATAATGAAGGCGCCTTGGCGACCGGTGCGACGTTTGTTGTTCGCCTGCCGCTTACAACGGCAGCCGGAGCGCGGGCATTTGGAGCACAGGCGTGATAGCGACTGCACAAAAACCCATTCTCGTCGTCGAAGACGAACCTTCTGTTGCGTCGTTCGTGAGAACGGCACTTGAGCGCAAAGGCTACTCGGTCCTGACGGCTGATTCAGGCGCAGCGGCACTCGAGCTTCTTCGCCAAGGTGACTATCTCGGCGTCATCTCCGATATGCGTACCCCAGGCGGCGTCGACGGAGCCGACGTCCATGATTGGCTGCGGCACAACAGGCCGGATTTGCACGAACGCCTTATCTTCATCACCGGGGACATCGTTAACGAAGAAACTGCCGCCACGCTGCGCCGCACCGGCGCTCCTCATCTTGAGAAACCCTTTCGTGTTCGCCAATTGCTCGACGCAGTAGAAGAAACCATGGGGGCCGATCAATGACGGACGACTTCAGAATTCGTTTTCTGGTCGTGGATGACCAGCAGAGCATCCGAAAGCTGTGCACGACGATCGGCAGTTCTCTTGGCTTCATGTCCTCTGAAGCGGACAGCGCCGAGGCTGCTCTCGCCCAGGTGGAAGCCGAGTCTCCCGACATTATTCTTTGCGATCTCAAGATGGCGGAAATGGGCGGCCTGGAGTTTCTTGACGAGGTGAAGAAAATCCTGCCGCGCACCGAAATCGCCATGATGACCGGCTACGGATCCATTGAGAGCGCCGTCCAGGCGATGAAACTCGGCGCCTACGACTACATCAGCAAGCCATTCCGCGTTGACGAAATGAAGCAAAGGCTGCAGCGGATGGCAGAGAAAGTGCGCCTCGTCGCCGAAAACGAATTTCTGCGCGATCGTGTCACAGCCGACATGCAGTTGAACGGGATCGTCGGCTCTTCTGCCAAGATTCAAGACGTCCTCCGCATGATCTCGCGTCTGAAAGATACTCGTACGCCGGTGCTGATCACCGGCGAAAGCGGAACGGGGAAGGAACTTGTTGCGCGCGCTATCCACTTCCGCGGAGCACTCGCCAAACGGCCATTCGTGGCTGTCGATTGCGGCTCACTCGTTCCAACCCTCATCGAAAGCGAACTATTCGGATACGAGAAGGGCGCTTTCACCGGCGCCATCAAGTCGCGGCCGGGGTTATTCCAGGCGGCTAACGGCGGCACCATCTTCCTCGACGAAATCGGGGAGCTTCCGATGGAAATGCAGGCGAAACTGCTTCGAGTATTGCAGGAAAAGGAAGTTAGGCCTGTCGGCACGAACACTTCCGTGAAGGTCGATGTTCGCGTGATAGCGGCGACGAACCGTGACCTCGAAGCCGAATACCAGGCGGGCCGTTTCCGCAAGGATCTCTTCTTCCGTCTCAATGTGGTCACCGTTGGTCTCCCGGCTTTGCGCGACCGAAGGTCCGATATTCATCTGCTCGTCCACTGCTTTCTTGACCGCTTTGCTCCCAAGCAGAACGTAACTGTCACGCCTGCGGCGATGAACTCGCTGCTGCAATACGACTGGCCTGGCAACGTCCGCGAGCTTGAGAACTGCATCGAGCGTGCGATCGCACTCGGGAACCATAACACCATCGATGTTCACGATCTCCCTCCGGCGATCCGAAGGTCTGCGGACCGCCAGGACGTGCGTGATCCCTCGGCCTTGTCGGCTACCGACCTGGAGGATCTCGAGCGCGTTACCATCGAGCGTGTCTTCGAACAGGTTAAGGGTGATAAGACACTTGCGGGCAAGATGCTGGGAATCAGCCGCGCAACCCTCTACCGCAAGCTGAAGCGGTACGGCATCGGTGGTCGCCATGAAGAAGACACAATAAGTGAACCGAGGGCGCGGGCTGTCGTGGCCGGGATTGAGTAGCGACGTATTTCTCGAACGCTGCGAAATGCCGCTTTGCGGCTTTTTAGTGCGATCGTCTCTCATTGCCGCCGCGCGAGCCTGAGATTACTTGTTTCAAGGTGAGATTCGAACCTTTACGCCGCCACGGCAGCAGGCTCGTAACTCTCTCGGTTTCATCTACTTGCAATCACCGTTCTCTTTGGCGTTTGCCTTGCAAAAGAAACATCGGAGCTTCATGCCTGCGCAGCGTTCGCGCCACAACGCGAATAGGTGTGAGGACGGATCAACAGAACTGTGAGGTTGCCGGTGTCCGAAGAGACATTTGTACAGGGTGTGCGGGCGGGGAGTGCCCGCGCCGGCGAAGGTATTCTGGCAGGCGATGTGTCCGCTGCTGCGGCGCAACCCATCGTGGCCCGCCTGGCAAAGTTCTTTCCGCTGGCGACGCCGGTACGTATACCGGTGGAGGTGGTTGCCGGCGAAATAGGCACGCTGGGTCTCCGTGAGCAGACCGTTGTCGAGTTCGGCACACCGGACGAGGTTCTCTTCGCCTCGTCGCTGCCGCTTGAGTTTGGTGATCGGCTGCGTATCAAAACTTCTGACGAGTCACTCGACGCGGAAGTCTTCGTGGTTGCCGTGCAGTACCACGGTGGACGCACGGCCGCGGCCGCCCGTTTCTCGCAGGCAGTTAGAAACTGGATCGTGAAGCGTTGAACGAGCAAGAACTGGAACGCATTCAATGAACCAAGGCAGTGTTCTTATATATTCCGACGAAACCGAGTTCTCGCGGATGATCGTGAACCGCTGGAGCATGGAGCGAACTGTTCCTGCGTTCACTGTGATGGGTAGCGCTGCCTCGGACGGAATCGTTTCCGGCAGCTACGACCTCGCCGTCCTCGGCGGGATCCGCTCGGACGTCATGCGGAGCGCGCTTAAGCGATTGGAAGCGCTCAGCCGTCCGGTGCTGGTCATCGCCAAAGACTCCGCGGTTGCGCAGCTGGTCCGTGACAGTTATCCCCGCTTCATGGTTTTGCGGGAACATCTCGGGTGGGTCGACGCCGCTGTGCCGCTCGGAAACGAAGTGCTGCGCCGGGCAGAAGTAGCAGAACGGGCAAGGCGCGCGGAAGAGAAGGCCACTGCCAATGAGCATTTCGCCACGCTCGGCCGGTACATGCTAGAAATGCGTCACAGCGTGAACAATGCGCTTACCTCCGTTCTGGGCAACGCTGAACTCCTGTTGATGGAACCGGGAGCACTGTCGGCCGAAATGCGCGATCAACTCAACACGATCCACAGCATGTCGATGAGAATTCATGAGATCGTGCACCGCTTCTCGTCACTTGAGACAGAAATGAGCTTCGCTGAGAAGGAATCTCAGAGTGAGACTCGGGACAAAGGTCGCGCATTTGTCAGCGGCGCCTAACCATAAGGCCGAATTGTTCCAAGTGGCTGGCTGGACTGAGTTTGGAAGTTTTTGTGTGGAATCAGCAAACTGCTGTGGCGCTGGTTCGGCAATTGCTTCAAGCAGTGATGGATTAGCGGGGAGAACCCTGTGTCGCCGAAGAAGATCCTGATTGTTGACGACTCGATCGCCGAGATACGGCTCATGGAATCCGTGCTGCAGAAAGCCGGCTATTGGCCGGTCGCGATCAGCGACCCATTGCGGGTGGAGCAGGCGGTCGAGGCCGAAAGGCCGGGCCTGATCCTCCTGGACGTTGTCATGCCGCAACGGAACGGGTTCCAGGTCTGCCGGGAACTGAAGAACAGCCTGCAGTTTAGCTGCATTCCAGTGATCCTGGTTACGTCGAAAGATGGCGACAGCGATAAGTTCTGGGCCAAGATGCAAGGTGCTGACGCCTACGTTGTTAAGCCGTTCACGCCGGAACAACTGCTGCAGCAGGTGCAGCGATTCTTGCCTGCATAGTCAGGGAGCCTGGGGAGCATGAAGGAGCAGGACATAATCGGGCCGGTCAAGAACGCGATTGCCAAAGGCCACGTCGCGGATCCTGAGGAAGTGATCGGCGGCAGCGGCGAACTGGTCGTCGATGCACCCGAGGAGTCATTGCCTCAAACGCAGTACTGCATTTTTCGCGCCGGCCGCGAACGCTTTTGTCTTGCCGTTCTGGACGTTGAAGAAGTAGTGGACTGGCCTTCCATCACGCTGCTGCCCTTGGCGCCAGCCTTCATGATGGGGATTTTTAACTTGCGGGGATCCATCGTCCCCGTTATCGATATTGCGGTGTCGGAAGGTCGGCGGGCAGATCTGTCTCCGAAACGCGTTGTTGTGGCGCGAATGCCCGTAAACGGCGAGCGCGGAGACCTGCGGGTTGGCATTGCCGCCGATGACGTCATCGGTACGCATTCCACGAGCGAACCGTTGCTGGTGGACGAAGCGCCAAAGGACGTCCCGCATTGCTGCGGAATGATGCGGCAGGGCGACAAACTGGCGCTGGCGATCGACCTGAAAAGGCTGGTCGAATCGTTTCCGGTACCTGTTATTTAGTAGTCGTGATTTCAAGTTTTGAGTTGCTGGCTGATAGAAAGGCATGAAGCGGCCGCAAGCCGCGGGCCTGACGTTCAGCGGAGGTCGTTATGAAAGGTCGGTTGGGTTCGACCATCTGGCTGCTGGTTGGTTTCAATCTCATCGCGCTTTTCGCGGTGCTCGTGCTCGCTTTCGCTGCCGGCTCAAAGTCTGGCGGGCGATTGCCTATCCTGGACTACACGTCCGGTTCGGTGGGATTGCAATTCGTCGGGGCGGCGCTTCTCATCCTTCTGGTCACGGCCATCCTTGGCTGGTCGTTGAACAACCGGGTGCTGAAACCCGTGAAGGAACTGACGCAGTTCTCCGAACGCGTGGCCGCGAGCGACTACATGGCCAACATGGATGTCGATTCGCAGGACGACTTTGCGTACGTGGCACAGAACCTGAACGCCACCGCCGTGCGCTTCGCCAAGTCCGTCTCGAACCAGCAGGCGCAGGAAGAACTCCAGCGCTCCGTGACGGAGTTCCTGACCATCGTCAGTCAGATTGCACGCGGCGACCTCACGTTGCGCGGCAAGGTTACGCAGGATGCGTTGGGCAACGTGGTTGATTCTGTCAACTACATGCTGGACAACTTCACCCGCGTGCTGGAACGCGTGCGCAGCGCAGCCATCAATGTTTCCTCAAGCGCAAATGAGATCCTCGTCGCCTCCGAAGAAATGGCGAACGGCGCCACGCAGCAGGACCAGGAAATCACCAATACCTCCAGCGCCGTGGAAGAGCTGACCGTCTCGATGAAGCAGGTGTCCAACAACGCCGAAGCCAGTGCAGAGGCGGCGCGCCGCGCACTCGACGCAGCGGAGCAGGGCAATCGCTCCGTTCGCGACACCCTGGAAGGCATGCAGCGCATCCGGGCATCGGTTCAGGCCACCGCCAAGAAGATCAAGTCGCTGGGTGATCGCTCGCTCGAGATCAGCGAAATCATCAACGTCATCAACGACATCACCGAGCAGACCAACCTGCTCGCGCTGAACGCCGCCATTGAAGCCGCTCGTGCGGGTGAAGCCGGTCGCGGGTTCGCCGTAGTCGCCGATGAAGTCCGCAAGCTGGCCGAACACTCCCGTAATGCCACGAAAGACATCGCGGCCCTGATTAAGGCCATTCAGGCGGAAACCAACGAAGCCGTCGTCGTGATGGAAGAAGGCACGAAGGAAGTGGAAGTCGGCGCCCGGCTGGCCGATCAGGCCGGACGTGCCCTCGATGCTATTTCAAGCGTGGTTCGGCAGTCGGCCGAACTAGTGCAGGAGATTTCGCTGGCTTCGAAGCAGCAGGTGCGCGGCACAGAAGGCGTTGCCAACGCGATGCAGATCATTTCAAACATCACGCGGCAGACTTCGCAAGGCGCACGGCAGACCGCCAACACCGTCGAGCAGATGGTGAAACTCAGCGAACAGCTGAACGAGGCGCTGTCGCAATTCCGGATCGCGAACGCCGCGGCGGCAGCGGCTCCGGTGAAGACACAGGCGGTAGTCGCCAGCATTCGCTAGTTGCAGCTTTTTAGGTGAGATCCGGCCTGCATGGTGGAAGATCAGAACAAGTCGGCGGTGTTGAGCGAACACGAGTTGTCCGAGATCCGCGCTCTCCTGGAGAGCCGCTCCGGGCTGTTGTTCGACGGTTCGCGCGAACGCTTCTTCGTCACCCGCGTTCGTGAACACATCGCAGCCAAGCGGCTCGCCCACGGCAGCGACCTGCTGCGGTCGATCCGTGCTTCGAACGTGGAGTATGAGGCCTTGCTGGAGCGCCTGCTTACGCAGGAAACCTCGTTCTTCCGCTATCCCGATGTATTCGATGCCTTCCAGAAGAAGGTTCTTCCCGACATGCACATGAAAAAGTTCTGGGAGAACCCGCGCAGGCTGCGCATCTGGAGCGCAGGATGTTCCACCGGGGAAGAGCCGTATTCGATCGCAATGGCCATGGCCGACACCCTCGAGTTCTTGGAGGCGTGGAACGTACAGGTGCTCGCCACTGACGTAAGCCGCACCGTCCTGCAGCATGCAGAACGCGGTGTTTACTCGCGTGGGGACGTCAGCAACCTGAGTCCGAAGCAGTTGGAAACATACTTCCTGCGCGTGGGTGACCAATACATGGTCAAGCCGCGCATTCGCTCCATGGTGAGTTTCGCGCCGATGAACCTGGCGCAACCCGTTTATGTCGGACGCTTCGATTGCATCTTCTGCATGAACGTCCTGATCTACTTTTCGGAGCAGCGCCGCGCCGGACTCCTCCAGAGGTTCTATGAATACCTGGAGCCCGGCGGATACCTGTTCCTCGGCCACGCGGAATCGGCTGTGAACGCTCCGCTCCGGTTCAACACCATCCTTCACGGGGACGGCCGTATTTTCCAGCGGCCTCTTGAACCCACGCCCGCTCCAATCATGACGGGCGATGCCGGGGAGGTGTCGCCATGAGCTCTCCCGGTCAGGAATTCGTCGAGATCTTCCTGCAGGAAGCCAGCGAGCACCTGCAGTTTCTGCGCGAGTACTCAGGCGTTCTACTGGATGCCTATCCGGCGCAGGAAGACCTTGAGCGGCTCTACGTTGCCGGCCATACGCTGAAGGGCTCTTCTGCGATGTACGGCTTTCCGCTCTTCTCCGAGATCGCGGCGAAGCTGACGCATATATTTCAGTACGCGATGAACGTCGGCATCAGCGCCGACGCCGCAACCCCGCTCGTCGAATTCATCTCGGAAGCGGTCGCACTCCTCGAATCGGATCTGTGGTTCATCAGTACCAACGCAGGCGAGGCCGCCGACGACATCACCGCCTTCAAGGCGCGTTATCCGTTTGCGTTCCAGGCTCCCGCGCAACCCGAACAGCACGTGCAACAAGCTCAGCCCATCGAGCCGGTGCAAGAAAAATCGAAAGAGCAGATTGTGCCTGCTGAGCCCGTCGCAGCACCTGCTCCGCCCACGACGGTTTCGCCGTCCATTTCGGAAATGCGGCGCCCCAAGCCCGAACCCGGTGTTGTACCGGTTCACCAAGCGCCTCGCGAGCCAGCGGCGTCTTCTAAGCCGGCCGTTGCTCCGGCTCCGATACCTGAACCGCGAAAGCCCGCAGTCATCCCGGAAAGCCCGGTATCTCAGCAGCCTCCCGTAAACCCGGTGACGGCACAACCAGCTCCTGCCGCTGCTCCTGCCGCAAACGTGCGGCCCCCAGCAGCGCCGCCCAAGCATCCCGCGACTCCGCAGCCTGCGCCGCTAGCTGCCCCTGCGCACGCCGCTCCGCCAATAGGCAGTTCGCAGCCTACGCCCGACCTTCGGATAGAGATCAAGTCCGAACCCGCGCCTCAACCAGCGCCGACGAAGCTTGCCGCGCCGATCAAGCCCGCTCCGGTCGCGGAAGCAGATATAGAACTTCCTCCCGAAGGCGACTTGCCTGCGGAAATCCTTGAGTTCTTCATCCCTGAAGTCGAGGAGCATCTGCAAACCGCCACCGAGTGCCTGCTTTCACTCGAAGCGGCTCCGAACGCAGATGATATTCACAAGTTGTTTCGCTCGATGCACACCATCAAGGGATCGGCCGCGCAGGTGGGACTACCGCGCATATCGCTGGTCGCTCACCGCGCCGAAGACTTGATCGGACGTCTTCGCGACGGCGCTCTCTCGCCCAGTGCCGATATCGTCGATCTTTGTCTCGAATCTGTCGACACGCTTAAGAAGTTTCTGTATCGCCAGTGGCCGGACGACCAAGCCGCACGCCGTACGACCGGCAGTTTGCTGGCGCGCATCGCCCGCCTCGCCCCCGAGGATAAAGAAGAAGAGACTGACGGTGCTGGGGTCGAGCAAGCGCCAGATCCCAACGTCTCCGGCCAGATCGCAGAACCCGTTCCTGAGGTTCTGCTGGATGCAGTCCCAGCACCATCGCAAACTGTCGCTCTGCCCCAGACCTCTCCTGCCGACGGCGAACCGCTTCCGCTCGGGGATCTGATGGATCTCGTGCAGGCTGTTCCGGAACGCGGCGAGTCGCTCACTGACCTTGTCGAACCCCCGGCTATCGCGGCCCCGGCCGTAATAGCGCCACCGGTCTCCACACCATCGGCACCAAACGTTCCCGTCGCGACTGCTGTCAGGCCCCAGGCGGATACTCCTCCCGCGCCTCCCACGCCGAAGCTACCGGAGCCCGCCGCGTCCTGGAACCCGGCGCCGCGCACCGATCAGAAGGAACTGAAGACCGCTGCGGACATTCCGCTCGCGACTGTCGAGTCCGAGATACAGCCGCTGCTTTCACTGAAGAAGGAACCGGCTGCCCTCGCGCAATCGCGTTCGGTGCGAATCGCCCTCGAACGCCTCGACCGCATGATGAACGCGGTCGGAGAACTCGTGATCAATCGCACGCGCATGCTGGGCCGTTTGGCGGAGCTGGAGCGCCTGGCTGACGTCCTGAACTTCAGCAAGGCGCGCATGTCGGACAAGATCACCGAGTTCCAGGAGAAGTACGAGTTCAGCCGCATTACGGCGCGGCCAAGCTCCGAGCCGGCGCCGCAGACCCAGGCATGGGGCGCGGCGGAGTCGTTCCCGTTCCGCGGCGGATATTCGAGTTACTCGCAAAAATTTGATGCGTCACTGGCTGAGTTCAGCGAACTCGAAATGGATCGCTATGACGAGTTCAGCATCCTCTCGCGTTCACTGACCGAAATCTCCGCCGACATCACCGAAATTCTCACCCAGCTTGACGGCTTCGTTCGCCGCGTCGATTCCGACATCGACGAATTCACGAAGCTTGCGCATCGGTTGCAGGACGAGATCACCGCGGCGCGCATGGTGCCCATCGGCAACCTGTACACGCGCATCTCGCGCACGGTGCGTGATGCCGCGAAGGCCGCGGGCAAACAGGTCGAACTCCAACTCGCCGGCGCCGAGACCGAACTGGACAACAACATCATCCAGCAGATCGCGGATCCGCTTCTGCACCTGGTCCGAAATTCCGTCGCGCACGGAATCGAGCGTGCTGACGAACGCTACGAAAAGGGCAAGCCCGACAATGGCAGCGTCTACGTGCGCGCGTACCATCGCGGCAACCACATTTACATCGAGGTTGAGGACGATGGCCGCGGATTGGATTACGAAAAGATTCGCGCCACCGCCGTCGAACTCGGCATGGTGGCTTCCGATGACGCGGCCAGGCTTACAGAACGCCACCTTCAGGACCTGCTCTTCCAGCCCGGATTCTCAACCGCCCCGAAAAAGACCGAGCTTGCAGGCCGCGGTGTAGGCCTCGACGTCGTAAAGGCGAACATTGCCGCCCTGAATGGCGAAGTCGAGATAGAAAGTCAGAAGGGATTCGGTACGCGCTTCACGCTTAAGGTTCCGCTGACTCTCATCATCTCCCAGGCGCTGTTCGTTCGCTGCGGCAACAACACTTACGCCTTCCCGCTGGCATTCGTGGAAGAGATCCGCCGTATTCGTGAGACCGACATTGAAGAAGTCGGCGGCAAGCTGCTGACGAAAGTTCGCGATGCTGTGACAGAGGTTGTGCGCCTCGACATGCAACTTGGACTTCCGCCGGTCGAGCCGTTGAATGGTTTCTATCGCCTGGTGATCGTCAATGTCGCCGGGCGGCAGGTCGGGATTGTCGTAGAAGAAGTCCTGCGCAAGGACGAGATCGTGATCAAGAATCTCGGCGAGTACCTGCGCAATGTGAAACTCTTCCCGGGAGCGACGATCGCGCCCGATGGAAGCCTCATCCTTCTGATCGATGTAAACCGTCTTATCGCAGGCGAAGCCATCGAGCGCCGTCCACTGATGACCGCGGCCAACGCGGCGCGGCTATTTTTCCCCGGCGCCGCAGCACTTGCTTCGGGCGAAGTGCCGGAAGAGGCACTCGAAGTTGTCCCCGAAGAAAAGATCGTGGTACTCGCGGACGACTCCATCAGCGTGCGCAAGTTCGTCGGCAGGATGCTGGAGAAAGCCGGTTATCGCGTCAGGCTTGCATGCGATGGACTTGAGGCTCTCGAGATCGTCAGCCTGACTCGCTGCGATCTGGTTATTACCGATCTAGAGATGCCTCGAACGAATGGCTACGAACTAATGGCACATCTTCGGCAGAATCCGGACACGAAGGACGTTCCAGTCATGGTAGTAACGTCGCGTGCCGGCATGAAACATCGCGACAAGGCGATGAAGCAGGGTGCGATCGAATTCCTGGTGAAGCCGGTGCAGGAAGAACACTTCGTTTCCGTAGTGCAGCGGCTTATCGGCCCCGCCGGAGCACCGATTCCGGCCCGGCCAGCAGCGCTTCAGTTGCAGGGGCGAGCATGATGACGGCCGGCAAGCATCGGGTGATGATCGTGGACGACTCGGCGTTCATGTGCCGTGTGCTGCAGAGCATCATCAGCGCCGACCCGCAACTTGAAGTCATTGGCGTGGCGCGTGATGGCCGCGAGGCCGTCACCATGGCGCAGTCGCTTCAGCCTGATGTCATGACCATGGACATCAACATGCCGCACATGGACGGGTTGCAGGCGACTGAAGTGATCATGTCCACCGCGCCCCGCCCGATCGTGATCGTCAGTTCCGAGTCGCGCGAAGGCGCTGAACCGACCTTGCGCGCACTCGAACTCGGAGCCATCGATTTCGTGACCAAGCCGACGGCCGGCATAGATCTCGATATGACCAGCGTGCGCGAAGAACTGTGCCGAAAACTTAAAATGGCGGCCAAAGTTCGCGTCGTTCGCAACGCAGCCCGACGTTCCGCTGTGGTGGGTGCTGGCGATAACGGGACAGCTTCGGTCGCTACCACGGTACCGGCAACCACGTCAAACGTGGCTCCCGCAATGAAGCCGCTGCCGGCAGCGCCCCAGAATTCCGCCGCATTCTCTGAAACGCCAGTCGTCCAAGGCCGAACACAGTTCCCCGTAGTCGTGCTGGCGGCTTCGACTGGCGGACCGCAGACACTGATGCAGTTGCTTCCCAGGTTCCCGGGCAATTTTCCCGGATCGGTGTTGCTTGTGCAGCATATGCCCGGCAATTTCACGTCCAAGTTCAGCCAGCAGCTGGCCGAAGTATCCGCGTTAAAGGTGAAAGAGGCTGAGCAGGGAGAGTTGATGCGGCAGGGCACCTTGTATGTGTGTCCCGGATCTCATCATATGCGAATCTCGCCTGCGGGCCGTATCACGCTTGATGATGGGCCGCGTATCTCTGGCTATCGGCCCTGTGCCGATCTCGCCATGGAGACCGCGTCCTCGTTCGCGGGTGTCATGACGACCGGCGTGGTGCTGACCGGCATGGGTGGCGACGGATCCCGTGGCGTTCAGGCGGTCAAGAAAGCGGGCGGTTTTGTTATTGCGCAGGACGAGGCGAGTTCCGTCATCTTTGGCATGCCGTCCGAGGCCATCCGCACCGGGGCCGTCGATCAGGTCCTGTCGCTCGATGCCATTTATCCCGCGATTGAAAAGCGCGTGCTTTACGTCTTCGGAGCGCAGAAGGTGGGCGCGCTATGAAGCCGCAGCCCACATCCCGAAAAGCTACGCATGCAGAACCAGCGATCCTGTTTGCGCTGGGCACCGTCACGTTCGCCATCGCCGCAAAAGAAGTGGACGAAATTCGTGACGTCGCCGCGTTGCTTCCTCCCGGAGTGACTTCGCCTTCTCCGAAGGTGAAATTCCGGTTGGTGCGCGAGGGTAAAACCTACTGGGTGGTCGATGCAAGCGAGCACTTTCACATGGTCTCTTCGCATTGCAGCAGAGTGCTTGTCCTCAGGAACGCCAGTACGGCCGTGCTGGTGGAAAGGATCGATCGCATGGCCGACATCAGTGTTGTACTGCCAATACCCCCGGCCTTCCAGGGGGAAGAGCGTGACTGGTTCAGGGGACTGACCATCATCGAGGAGAACGCCATCTCTCGTGCGGTGCCTGTCGTTAACGCCGACACCTTCACGCAAAGTGTCGAGCAAGCGGAGGCGCGTATCTCGCGATGACATTCGCCACCGCCAATTCGTTCGTCGTTTTCCCGATCGGGCGAAAACGTTTCGCCTTGCCCTCGGCGCTGGTGAGCGAACTGGCACAACCGGACAGACCCCAGCTGTTTCCTCATACGACTCCTCTGCTCGTAGGAGTGCTCGTGCGCAGGGGGCGCATTGTCCCGGTTTGCGATGTGGCGCAGGTTCTGGTTGGTCCGGATGCGGCCGCGCGCAAGTTCTACCTGATAGCAAGGCGCAAGCCAGCTCCGGATCCGGAACTGATCGCGTTGCCGGTTACGGGTGAGTGCGAACTGGTTACGGCTGATATGTTGCCCCACGACCAGCTGGCGTCAGACTATGTCATTGGGAACATCGACGTGCAGGACCAAAAGATAGAAGTGGTCGACCTGGAGAAGATTATGAACTCGCGCGAAGCGCAAGCCCGGACGGCGCACGCAACGGAGGTGCTTGCATGAGCACCGCGGTCGCTCGCCCGAGCAAGCTTCTTCTGATCGACAGCAACGTCTTTTTTGCGAAGCGCCTCGCCGACGCGCTCAAGAACGAAGGTTTTGAAGTGGTGCATACGGCTCAGTCCGCTTACGCGCTCACCATGTTGGAATGGAATATGCCGGACGCGATCGTCTGCGCCACCAATCTGCGCGAGATGGGCGCTTTCGAAATTCCGCGCATACTCCGCGCCGACAGCAAGACGGCCACCATACCGGTCATCGCAATGGGAGATGGCGGTGAGCATGCATTGATGGAAGCTTTCCGCGCCGGTTGTGACGATTACGTCGACCGCCGAATGGGCTCCGATGCGATTGCCAGTCATGTCCGAACGTTTCTCCGTAGCCAGCAGGAAGGTTTCCAGCCAACGCAGATGATCGAAACGCAGGACACGGCGCTCGAGGGCAGCCTCTCCCACCTGGACCTGCCCGGTGTCATTCAAATGCTGGGACACTCACGCCAGGCCGGAGCGCTCCACATCAATGCCGGTGTCACCGACGGGATCATTTTCTTCGACGCTGGCGACGTGATGCACGCGGAGGCCGGCGATCTGATTGGTGACGATGCTGTGCTGTTCATCGTCAAGAACTGCGAAGGCTTGGAGAAAGGTGTTTACAAGTTTGTGCCGGGTTACAAGGCGGCCACGCGCACTGTGCTACGTTCGGTGACGGAATTGATGCTGGAAGCGCTGCGCGAACTCGACGAAGAAAGAGAACTGGCCCAGGGAGGACTTCAATGAGCCAGACCCCAACCGTTTACTTTATCGACGACAGCGCAACTATGCGCGAAGTCATCAAGATCGCCTTTCGGCGCGAGAACATGAACGTCGTTGCCTGCCCAAGCGGCGAGGCCGCGCTCAGCCAGATGAATCAGGTCTCTCCCGACGTCGTCATCAGTGACGTCATCATGCCCGAAAAAGACGGGTATGAGGTCTGCCAGCACATCAAAAGCGATCCGCGTTTCAGCGGCACCCCTGTTGTGCTCATGTCTGGTGTCGTAAACCGCGCGGTGGCTGAAAAAGCATTCGCCGTAAAGGCCGACGAACTCATTCGCAAACCATTTCAGCCGCAGGACCTCATCACTCGAGTCAAGCATCTCCTCAGTCCCAAGTCGGCCATGGCGGTTCCACCTGCTTCGGTACCTGCGCCCGCTGCTGCCGCGGCCCTTAGCAGTATTTTCTCAACGCCGATCACAGGCATTCCCATGCAGACCCGTACGGCCTCCGTCGCGACTATTCCGCCACCTTCGTCCCGGCCGGCAGCGCCACGTTTTGCGCCTATCACGGTCCAGGTACCGAGCGTTGGCGCTCCAGCGGCCAGGCCTTTGCCGAGACCGGTGGAATCCGCGCCGAGGGCTGCGATGGAAGTGCCGCCCGCTTCGCCGCAGATTCCAACGGCGGCCGCTCCGCCTATGCGTTCTGCGAGTGCAACGAACGGCAACGGTATGGAACTTCAGAAGATCAAGCTCGAACTCGCGCGTTTGCAGGGGCTGGTGCGAAAGCTTCAGTCGGAGCTCGAAGCGGAACGCGAATACTCGCGCGCACTCGAAGAGCACATCAAGACCTTGCAGGACGCCGACTGAACCGTCAGAGGACTCGCGTTCCTTATCAGCGCGTTGGAGTACAGCCCGGCACCTCGCCTGAGTTGTGCTGGTATTTTTCGCAGCCGTGCGAACCGTTCGCGCATCCCTCACGAGCAACAAGGAGGGATGCGTGATGTCATTGATCAATCCCTTATTCAGAGTTCCAGTACTTATCCTCGCAGCAGCCTTAGCCTTTGCGCCAGTGGCAGCACAGACGGCCCCTGAACCGGCACAAGGCTCTGCACGCCTGTGGCCGGGAATGGGAGAGGTAAATCACCCTATCTCAACCAAGAATGCCGAGGCCCAGAAGTATTTCAACCAGGGACTCGCGTTCGTTTACGGCTTTAACCATGAAGAAGCGGTACGCTCGTTTCAGCGTGCAGCCGAGTTGGATCCGAAGATGGCGATGGCCTACTGGGGCGTCGCACTGGCAGTTGGCCCGAACTACAACTTGCCCATAGACGAGGAGCGAGAGAAACAAGCGTACGCAGCCATCCAGAAAGCCATTCATCTCTCGGCTGCAGGGCCAGCCATCGAGCGGGATTATATCCAGGCCCTGGCTCGGCGATACACGAATCAGTCGGGCGCCGACTACAAAAAACTAGATGCCGACTACAACGCCGCTATGCGTGAGCTTAGCCGGGGTTACCCAGACGATCTTGACGCTGCGACCTTATACGCCGAGAGCGGCATGAACCTGCGTCCGTGGAAGCTGTGGGAGCCCGACGGGACTCCCGCTCCAGGCACGTTGGAGATCGTGCGCACACTTGAATCCGTCCTCAAGCGCGACCCAAACCATCTCGGCGCCAACCACTACTACATTCACGCCCTTGAGGCGTCGAGGCACCCCGAATGGGCACAGGCAAGCGCCCAGCGACTCGCCAATCTTGCGCCATCCGCCGGACACCTCGTCCATATGCCTGCGCACATTCACATCCGAACTGGCGATCACGCCGCGGCCGAACATACCAACCAGCTCGCTGCGTCGGCAGATGAGCAGTATCTAAAGGCCAGCGGCGCGCAGGGCACGTACCCGATGATGTACTACACGCATAACCTGCATTTCATCGCCACCTCGAATGCCATGATGGGCAACTACAACGGAGCGGTCGAGGGAGCAAGGCGCATTGAGGCGTACGTGAAACCTCACTTGCAGCATATGCCCATGCTGGATAATTTCAACAGTATGCCGACGCTGGTGCTGGTGCGTTTCCGCAAGTGGGACGACATCCTTAGGCTGCCGAAGCCCGATTCAGCTCTGCCTCTGAGCACGGGCATATGGCACTACGCTCGGGGCCTTGCCTTTGCTGCTCGCGGTGAGATCGCCGAGGCAAGTGCGGAGTTGCAGGCATTGCGAGCGCTGGAACTGCAGATTGCCAAGGTGCCAACCGGCGCACCGGGTCCAGGCAATGCAGAGCAGATTCCGAGGATCGCGGCGCATCTCATTGAAGCGCGCATCGCAACTGCACAAAGAAACAATGCTGCGGCGGTTGACCACCTGCGAGAGGCCGTTGCCCTCGAAGATCAGATGGACTACACGGAACCGCCTGATTGGTTCTATCCGACCCGGGAAACACTCGGAGGCGTACTGCTGATGAATGGCAACGCAGTTGGGGCCGAGAAAGTCTTTCGCGACGATCTCGAGCGCAACCCGCGCAATGGACGTTCACTCTTCGGCCTCATGGAAAGCCTCAAGGCGCAAGGTAAGAACGAGTCGGCTGCGTTCATACAGCAGCAGTTCGAGAATGCGTGGAAACACGCAGACACCAAGTTGAACGTGTCCGACTTGTAGGCTGGCGTCCTAAAGAACGGTTTACGCTCGGCGCGAAACAGCTTGCGAGCATTAAGCGAACATGAATTCCTTCGTCCGCAGTTCGCGAATGGTGTCGCGCAGCTTGGCCGCCTTCTCAAACTCGAACTTCTTGGCGGCCTCGCGCATTTCGTTCTCGAGGCGCGCGATAAATAGATCCAGTTCTTCCTGCGACTTGAATTCGGGAATTCCGTCTGTCTGCTCGGGCGCAACCTCAACGTAGTCGGCACCGACGATCGCGGCCAGCGACATATCGACGCGCCTGACGATGCTCTGAGGCGTAATGCCGTGTTCCTCGTTGTAGGCCTGCTGGATCGCACGTCGGCGCTCGGTCTCCCCAATGGCCTTATCCATCGACTCGGTCATGTGGTCGGCGTAAAGGATCGCTCGGCCTTCGACGTGCCGCGCGCAACGTCCGATAGTCTGGATCAAGGAACCGCTCGAGCGCAGGAAGCCTTCTTTGTCGGCGTCGAGAATGGCGACGAGCGAAACCTCCGGCAGATCGAGGCCTTCACGCAGCAGGTTGATACCGATTAGCACGTCGAACTCGCCCTTGCGCAGATCGCGGAGAATTTTGATGCGCTCCAGCGTCTCGATCTCCGAGTGCATGTAGCGGCAGCGCACGCCGACTTCGCTGTAGTATTCCGCGAGGTCCTCGGCCATGCGCTTGGTGAGCGTAGTGACCAGCACTCGTTCGCCTTTCTCCACGCGCGAGCGGATCTCGTGCAGCAGGTCGTCGATCTGGCCTTTCACAGGACGTATCTCGACCTGCGGATCGACCAGTCCTGTAGGACGAATGATCTGCTCGACGACAACTCCAGCCGACTTCGTCAGTTCGTACGGTCCTGGAGTCGCTGAAACATATACCACCTGGTTGACGCGGTTCTCGAACTCCTCGAACGTTAGCGGCCGGTTGTCGAGCGCGGATGGCAACCTGAATCCGTACTCTATCAGTGTGGACTTGCGCGAGCGGTCTCCGTGCCACATTCCGTGAAGCTGCGGAATTGTCTGATGTGACTCGTCAATGAAGAGCAGATATTCGCGCGGCACGTAATCGAGCAGCGTCGGAGGCGGTTCGCCGGGCAAACGGCCGGTGAAGTGGCGCGAGTAGTTCTCGATGCCGTGGCAATAACCCATTTCCTTGATCATCTCAAGATCGAAGCGGGTGCGCTGGTGAACGCGCTGCGACTCAACGATGCGGCCTTGCTTCTCCAGTTCGGTTTCCCACCACGCGAGTTCCTGCAGGATCGACTCGACCGCGCTCGATTTCGTCTCGGGCTTCATGACGTAGTGCGACTTGGGGTAAATCGGCAATCGCACATACTTCTGTTTCACGGTGCCGAACAGCGGGTCGATTTGCGAGAGAGATTCGACTTCGTCGCCGAAGAGTTCTATGCGATAGGCGTTGTCGTCGTAAGTAGGGAAGACCTCGATGACGTCGCCGCGAACGCGGAACGTGCCGCGACGGAAGTCTTCATTGGTGCGCTCGTAAAGGATCTCGACCAGCTTGCGCGTTATGTCTTCGCGCTTGATCTTCTGGCCCTTTTCGAGGAACAGCAACATGCCGTAATACGCTTCGGGCGAACCAAGGCCGTAAATGCAGCTCACACTGGCGACGATGATGCAGTCGCGGCGCTCGAACAGCGACTTGGTTGCGGACAGACGCAGCTTATCGAGCTCGTCGTTGATCGTCGCTTCTTTTTCGATATAGACGTCGCCTGAAGGAATGTACGCTTCAGGCTGATAATAGTCGTAATACGAGACGAAATATTCGACCGCGTTGTGCGGGAAGAAGCTCTTGAACTCGTGGTAGAGCTGGGCGGCGAGCGTTTTGTTATGGGCCAGGATGAGCGCGGGGCGGTTCGCCTGCTCGATGACCTTGGCCATGCTGAAGGTCTTGCCTGAGCCAGTGACGCCGAGCAGCACCTGGTGCTTTTCGCCGTCGTAGATGCCACGGGTGAGCGACTCGATGGCGGGTCCCTGGTCGCCTCGGGGCTTGTAGTCGGACTGGAGCTTGAAATCCATAGCGAGTAGCGAGTAGTGAACAGCGTGTTAGAGTCACCATCCGCAATCCTCTCTAGTTCGAATCGAGCTGAGAGGCCAAACCTCGATTATATCTGCTCGGACGGAGGTTCGGAGGGGGCTCCCCTACCCTCGGGAAGTGCCCTATTTTCGCGGTGTTTCTGAGCCTATAACTCTCAAATTCTTGATTTCACGAGAGATAGGTTCGGTTTAAGCTCGGGTGCCGTTTGTCGCCATGTGACGGCCGAGAGTGTCAAAGAGCGGAGCGCGAGGCAGCGCTGATGTGAATGAGTTTAAGGGCGATTCGCGCAAGCCGAACATCGAGGGCGGAAAATTTACGAAATCGGAACAAGACGAGTCGGCGAGCGGGCAGCGGTGGTCCCACGCCTGCTGACGGCGGCAGACGTGGGGCACCCGTACGAGTTGTTTTGTAGGTCGGTTGAACTGTGGGCGTCTTGCGCGATGTGTGCGACACTGTGCCAGAGCTGAGCAACATGAGACGAATCGGAAGGTACCTGCTCTTCGGGTTGGGAGTGTAGTCGCTGGCGGCTGTTTCCCTCGCCGATCAGGCGCTGCTACGTCGCCGATATCTGCGCTGGGGCGCGGCAGCGGAAGAGGTCGAGAGGAAGTGGCCGGGCGATGAGTTGGTGGCGCGGCCGGGACGCGCTACGCGGGCGATCACGATCAACGCTCCGGCCGGGAAGGTCTGGCCATGGATCATGCAGATCGGGCAGGACCGTGGCGGGTTCTACAGCTATTCGTGGCTGGAGAATATGTTTCTGGCCGACATTCACAATGTCGATTACCTGATGCCCAGGTTACAGGAGCGGCGGGTGGGCGAGTCCGTGTGGATGGCGCCGCCGCACCGGTATGGCGGCAAGGGACGAATGAAGGTGGCGCAGATCGTGCCCAACCGGGCGCTGGTGCTGGTAATGCCCGACGATTTCGAGCGTGTGACGCGCGGGGAGCGGGCACGTCAGGGCGAGTGGCAATTCCTGCTGGAACCGGTCGATGCCCGCACGACACGGTTGATCATGCGCGGCGCGGCACCCGATCACCCCAGCTTCCTGTATCGGCTGATGTTCGATCCGGCGCACTTCATCATGGAACGGCGCATGATGCTGGGGATTAAAGAGAGGGCGGAGCGGAGCTAATTGAAGATTTCAGATTGTAGATTGCAGATTGTCATTCCGAGTCGCTCGGAATGACAGGCTATATCAGGGGCCGTTCTTCAGAAGGTTACGGGAGGGATGATTGTTTCGAGAGATTCGCAGGCGGGACCGGGCGGTTAGTGAGGCGGATGCGCGCGAGATACTGGCGCGGGCGGAGTACGGCGTGCTGGCCACGGTGGGCGAAGATGGCTGGCCGTATGCCGTACCGGTGAACCATGTTGTCGCCGGCGACGTCGTCTATTTCCACTGCGCCCTGCACGGACACAAGCTGGAGAACCTCGGGCACGAGGAGCGCGTGTCGTATTGCGTTGTGGCGAGCGCACAGGTGTTGCCGCAGGAGTTGTCAACGCTCTACGAGAGCGCTGTCGTGTTCGGTCGTGCGGCGGTGGTGACCGACGCCGAGGAGAAGCGACGTGCGCTGGAACTGCTGGGTGAACGCTTCTGCGCGGAATTTCCGGGCGAGTTGGAAGAGGCAATGCGAAAGGACGGACCAAGGACGGCGATCGTACGGATACGGATTGAGCGGGTCACGGGGAAGGCGCATCGGCATGGTTGATCGACGATGGAGCACGAAAATCCCCACGTTAGCTTCGCGAACGTGGGGCACGATCAAGTCTATTCGTTCAAAGCTGAACCCATCGGATTGTTAGTTGGGCTGTAAGTCGCATTTGAAGGGAGCCCTGCAAAAGATAGCTTCGGCCTCTTCTGCTTCTTTTCGGAAACGTTCTGCTGCTTGGAAGTCCTTCTCAGTATCTGCAGCGTATCGAAGCATTCTGATGCCTTCTGCAGGGTGCTCCCGGTAAATCGTCATAAGTGCGTACGCAGCATTACGCGCTTCCACATCGTCGGTGTGGGTGGACGCAATGACTTTGATGAGCGCTGGAGCAACGGATTCGCCCATCCCTGCCAACCCTGCTATCGCGGGGTACTGTTCATTTCGTGTCCGAAGTCGCACAGGGTTATCCTGTTTGTATTCAAAACGCAGCAATTGGAACATACGAGGAATAGCTGCTTTTACTCGGAACTGACCGAGGAAAAGAAGTGCTCTCGCAACACACCCGGGATCGTGCGTCAAGTACTGCTTCTCGTTGATTACCGCCATAGCGAATTGAATCTTTTTTGCATGTACTGCTCGTGAGTCAGACGAGACCTCATAGTCTGCTTTTTGGGCGATCACTTCGGGACATTGCGCCACTGCACTCCGACTAGCGATCAGAAGAATGGCCAAAGACAAGACGCTTACACATGCGTTCCTCATACTTACCTCTCTACTGTAGGTTCCAAGAAGTCTTGGTTGTTCCCTCTCCACTTTGGTCGTCACCGGCAGCATCTTTATTGACCGTGGAACAGGCGACTGGATAAAACCCTTTGTTCGGATCTGGGTCGGTGTATGTGCAAATCGATGATCGTGCAAACCAGTTCAAGGTGTCCGACGCCCTTTCCCCGTTGTAAGAAGCAAACTCGATATAATTCGCACGAAATCTGCTGATCAAGTTCTCGACCTTGGGAAAGAATGCAAGGTCAACACCTGGAGCATCAAGATCGTAAATGTGTCCAGTGCTCGATGGACTGCTGTCCCGATTGAACTTAAGGTCATCACCGCTATCGTCTTGACATTTCGTCTGATCGGACTCCAAACACGCGTAGAACCCACTACTTGAATATTGGTTTCGACTAAGGGTCGAGCCGTCTGACGTGTCCTTGTACGTGGCTAGGTTGGTCACTTTTCGCTGAATTGGTATGTTCTCTCTGAAATCTCGTCTGGGGTCACCGTACCCTTTATCAAAATCTTGTTCGTGCCAAGAGGGTCATTACCAAGTAAATCTCCATTTTGCCAAGCGAACATAACAGCTGCACCGTCATCGTCGTCATCCGAATACTTTCCTGAGTTCCTGAACGACAATGTTACCCAGATCACACTGAACGTTACAGCCGTTTTCGCCGTGCCGACCGAGGCACTCAACTCGATGTTGTCGGCCGTACTGCTCACGTCTATGCCCTTGATTTCCGCTTCGCCCGATTCGGTGATAGTCATCGTCGCGGAGTTCGAGCTAGCGAACACGGGCGGGTGGCCCACACAACGTTCCTTTCGTTGTGTGGGGTTGGTTGCGTCCCCCATTTGATCAATCGTCGCGCGATAGGGCTTGGTGGTTATGCGACTATGCACGATGCGAATCATCCTGCATGGCGCACAGTTTCGACCAGCGCGCGCACCTTCTGCAAGTCCTTTGCGAAACCGTCTGGCGAGTCTGTCTTTGTTTTTGAGTCGACACCGGCGGGGCGGACGCAACGCACGGCTTCGGCTGCGTTGTCTGGGCCGATGCCGCCAGCCAGAATGACGGGGATGTTCACTTCCGTAACGATCCTGCGACTGATCGCCCAGTCGTGAACGAGACCGCAGGCTCCGATCTCCGGCTCGCCTGATTTCCATGTGTCGAGCAGCAGGAAATCCGCGATGCCCTCGTATGCCCTCGCGATTTCTATGTCGTTTTCGTCCCGGACGGGGATGGTGCGCATGATCTTGAGTTTTGGGAATCGGTGCTTGAGTGCCAGCACTTGAGAAGGGCTGAGGGATTCAGGTCGTGTGCCGAGGTGCAGGATGTCGGGGCGGGTTTCCTCGACTACCACTCCGATCTCGTCGATATCGTGGGAAAGGCTCAAGGCGGATTTTCGGGCGGACGGCGGCACGGCGTCGAAGATGTGCCGGGCTGCCGGATAGGACTGCTCACGCGGGAATTTGCCTTTTCCGACGAGAACACCGATGTGGTCGACGCCGATGGAGGCAAGGGCGCGGGCCTCGTCGGGGCTGGTCACTTCGTAAATCTGCACCAGGGTGGGCATGTGCGGGATGATAACAGGAGGGCCGCTCTTGAGCTGGGCCGGGTGCCCCACATCTGCCGCCGTTAGCAGATGTGGGTTCTACGTTGTTCTGATTTCGTAAATTTTCACCCCGCCGTGTTCGCCTGCGGCAAACACCTGTTAGAGTCGACTCGAAACTGAGCGATATCGAAGCTCGTTCGCAGCAGAATGCGGGCGCGTGCATCCAAAACCAGCTTTAAAGGTATGTGAAATCAAGATTTTAGCGGTGCAAATCGGGGAAACCCTCATAAACAATGGGGCTGAGGTGCTCGTCAACCGCGCCCGGCCACCAGCTAAAGGTATGTACAATCAAGATTTTGCGAGATCTCCCATAGCGCAAACCCGCATGAATACTGGATTTCGCGAAAAGGTATAGGGAGGGGGTACTCCTCTAATCGCCAGTGAAGCCTTCGCCCTGCGGCATCTCGGCCGAAGACGCCACGTGAGCGGCAGATTCGGCGCCGAAGACGGTGGCGAGTTCCTCGGGCTTGTCGATGAGGATGTCTGGCGGATAGATTTCGAGCGTTTGCGGAGCGAGGCCGTACGTCAGGCCGATGGACCACATGGCCGCGTTCTTGGCGGTGAGGATGTCGTTCTGAGAGTCGCCGATCATGACCGCCTGATCGGGTTTCACGCCAGCTTCTTCGCACAGCTTGAACGCGCCGTATGGATCGGGCTTCTTGGTTTCGAAGCTGTTGCCGCCATACGTCTGAAAAAAGAACTCGCCCAGGCCGAGCGCTTCGACGATCGCACGCGACGGGTTGACCGGCTTGTTGCTGAGGACGGCCATCTTCACATTGCCGTTGCGGCGAGCTCGGATGGCGCGCAGTGCGTCGAAGATGCCGGAGTAAACATAGGTGTTGTCGAGCTTGTGCTCGCGGTACCAGAGCATGAAGTACTCGATGGCGGAGCGGACGTAGGCTTCGTCGTTCGGGTCGCCCAAGGCGCGGCGCACAAGCATCGGAGCGCCGTCGCCGATGTAGGTGGCGATCACGTCGCAGGGGAGTTCCGGCCGCCCAAGATTCCGCAGCATGGCATTGACGGCGTTCGCGAGGTCCTGACGGGAGTCGACCAGGGTGCCGTCGAGGTCGAAGATGAGCAGCCGGATCTGGTCGGTCGGTATGGGTCGGATTATCTTCAGCATTGGCCAGAACTCCCGTAAGTCTTTTGCCCCCAGCAGCGTGTCAGTGGCATCCAAATTATGGTACGGCGTGTGCCGGGAAACCTCTCAGTATAGCGGGTGATCGAGACCTGGTGAGTTCCGCAAGCGCACATCTGCTAAATTCGGCAGATGTGGGCACCCGAGCAGATGTGGGACCGAGTTTCGCACCAGGTTGCAATCCGGCGCGTCGTGACCTGCCGAGGCCTGAAGTCGCGTTCGCGATATGGGACCTGATTTTTCGCGGGACGGCTGTTAAACAGCCACTGACGAACTGAGATCAGAGATTCAGAGAGAGTTAGCCGTTAGCTTTTAGCCATTAGCTGTTGCTATTGGTGACGGCGCTGCAGCGAACTCCGACAGACTATTTTGAGGGAGAGTGGATGGCCACCACTGTTGAGCATGTTGCCGAGAGCCCTGCCAAGTACGAAGGGCTGACGCGCGCACAACTGATCGAGATATATCGCCTGATGTACCTGTCGCGGCGGATCGACGATCGCGAGATCCTGCTGAAGCGCCAGCAGAAGATTTTCTTTCAAATCTCGTGCGCCGGGCACGAAGCATTGCTTGTTGCTGCGGGATTGTGCCTGAAACCAGGATATGACTGGTTTTATCCCTACTATCGCGATCGCGCGCTGTGTCTGGCGCTGGGCATGACGCCTTACGAGCAGCTGCTGGAAGCGGTCGGCGCGGCGGATGATCCGAACTCTGGCGGCCGGCAGATGCCCTCGCATTGGGGACACAAGAAGCTGAACATCGTGACGCAGTCGTCGCCGACGGGGTCGCAGTGTCTGCAGGCGATCGGGTGCGCGGAGGCCGGACGATATTTCGCACAGAATCCGGAGGCGGCGGAAAAGCGCGACGGCGATTACAGGCAGTTCAAGGATGTGGTGTTCCACGGCGACGAAGTCACGTACGTATCGGTAGGCGATGGAACGACGAGTGAGGGTGAGTTCTGGGAGTCGCTGAACACGGCGGCGAACAGGAAGCTGCCGGTGCTGTACGTGATTGAGGATAACGGGTACGCGATATCGGTACCGGTCGAGGTCGGGACAGCGGGTGGAAACATTTCGAAGCTGGTGAGTGGGTTCCCGAACTTTCGTTTTGAGGAAGTGGACGGGACCGATCCGATCGCGAGCTATGCGGCGGTGCGGCGGGCCATCGATTACATTCGCGCGGGGAACGGACCGGCATTCGTGCATGGGCACGTGATACGGCCGTATTCACATTCGCTATCGGATGACGAGCGGCTTTACCGTCCGACGGCGGAGCGGGAGGCGGATGCGCAGAGGGATCCGATAACGAAGTTCCAGATGTTCCTCTTGCGCGAGGGCATTCTCGACGAGGACGGTGTCAACAAACTGGAAAAGCAAGTCGAGGAAGAGGTTCAGGACGCGACGAACCGGGCGTTGGACGCGAAGTTGCCGCAGGCGGGATCGGAGTTGAAGTACGTGTACTCGCCTGATCTTGATCCGACGTCGGCGCAGTTCGATACGCAGCCGCATTTTGCATCGGCGAGTGTGACGACGGCGAGCGAGTCAGAGAAGCCGAGTGCGGCGGCCGCCGAGAGGACGATGGCCGACCTGATCAACGCCTGCCTGAAGGACGAGATGCGGCGGGACCAGCGGGTTGTGCTGTTCGGCGAGGACGTCGCGGACTGCAGCCGCGAGGAGTACCTCAAGGAACACCTCGTCAAGGGTAAAGGTGGAGTATTCAAATTGACGGCCGGTTTGCAGTGCGAGTTCGGGTCTGAGAGGGTATTTAACTCACCGCTCGCGGAAGCGAACATCGTGGGACGAGCAGTGGGAATGGCTACTCGCGGGCTGAAGCCCGTTGCCGAGATACAGTTTTTTGACTACATATGGCCGGCCATGCAGCAGCTCAGGAACGAACTGCCGCTGATACGGTGGCGATCGAACAATGCGTTCTCGTGCCCGGCAGTGATCAGGGTGGCGATCGGCGGATATCTGACGGGCGGTTCGATATATCACTCGCAAAGCGGCGAGAGCATATTCACGCATACGCCGGGCATGCGCGTAGTGTTTCCGTCGAATGCGCTGGACGCGAACGGCTTGCTGAGGACCGCGATACGGTGCGACGATCCGGTGCTGTTCCTGGAGCACAAGCGGCTATACCGGGAGACTTTTGGGCGCGCACCTTATCCGGGACCGGAT
>JAEZPW010000443.1 GCA_023441255.1 Acidobacteriota bacterium | reverse complement strand
CTCCACCTCTGGTAGTCCGCAGCATCGTTTTCCCTCCTCACGGAAAAGCCCCCGGCGATTTGCCAGGGGCTTCTTTTTTGGGGCGAACTGTCAAAGCATCGTCCCGCGAGTCGACGGTGCCTCACGTCTGCCGCAGTCAGCAGACGTAGGTTGAGCGTCCATGGATGTTCGCCGTCGTGATCCGCGGGGGGCACTGTATAAGCGCGCGTGTGAAGACGAGCGGCGCAGATTACCAGTTCGCCACTGTCTCCCCCCGGCCCCGCCTTTTCCGGCGAAATCTTACCGTTCAAAACACTTAAATCTCGCGCGAGATACCATTACAATCCGACTAGATCTTACCTTCGGGCCGAACCAGGACAACGTGAAGTTTAGCGACTCGTCACGGGAGCAGTACGCCCGTCCGGCTTCGGGACGACCGTCGGCGGAAGCGCCGCTCGGTCATCGCGAAATGAATGTAGCAGGGAATTGCCGGATGTGAACGGCGAGACTGTGAAATTTACGAAAACGGAACAAGAAAATGCGGTAGAAGGAAGGGGCACATTTGCTAAGGCGTGTAGCGTCAGGCACTGCGGGCCGACATCGTGCTTGAACAACTACGCGCCGCGATAAAGAATGACTCATGTCCAGGCAAACAGAAGCGTTGCGGACCCCGAAGCGAAGGCGCGGTGATCTCGTCGGAACCGCTGGTTGGTACGACTACTATGCTGCCTACTCGCCGCTGTTTGTGGAAGACATGTTGCGAACCCTCGCTATCCCAAAGGATGGGGTCGCTCTTGACCCTTGGAATGGGTCCGGCACAACAACCCAGGTCGCACAAGACCGTGGCATCTCAGCACTTGGATACGATCTAAATCCGGCAGCAGTCATTGTTGCGAAGGCCCGTAAACTTCATTCAGGCGTCCTAGGGAGTATTCGAAGTCTCACCGCCGAGGTTTGCCAGACAGCGGGCACTCGATCGTGCAATGTGCCAACACCTGAGCCGCTAGAAAACTGGTTCACGCGGGATGCTGCTGAGACGCTAAGGCACTTGGAAGCGGCCATCCAACGGCTCCTGGTATGCCACGCTTCCTATATTCGAATTGTAGACCTCGAGTCGTTATCTTCCATCTCAGATCTAGCGGCGTTCTTCTACACGGGGCTGTTCAAGGTGGTGAGATCCCTGCTCGGACGTTTTAGAACGTCGAATCCAACGTGGCTAAAATTTCGCGACTCCGACCTGAAAGTTGACGCTCAGGCCGACGACATCATGGCAGGATTCCACTTTGCGATTGCATCGATGCTGCCGGCGCTTGAATCTCGTCCACCGGTGAGTAGCGTGCGCTGCGACATCGATATCGCGTCATCCACAGATCTTCCACTCAAAAGTGGTTCAGTCGCTGCTGTACTTACTTCTCCGCCGTACTGCACACGGATAGATTACGCGGTTACAACTTCGCCCGAACTGGCCGTGCTGGGAATGGATGTGCGCTCGGAGTTGAAACCTCTGCGCGATCGTATGCTAGGTACATCAACCATCAGCGTGAATCTTCCTATCACGACAGAAGGATTGGGACCCACCTGTGCCGAGTTGCTGGAGAAGATAGGCTCGCATCCATCGAAGGCTGCCAAATCCTACTACCTCAAAACATATCTTCAGTACTTCGACGGGCTGAGGCACTCTATGGCAGAAATCGCGCGCGTACTTCAGTCAGGTAGACCGGCAGCGGTGGTCGTTCAAGACTCGTATTTCAAGGATGTTCGCGTTGATCTTGCGACCATAGTGACCGAGATGGGGAAGAGTGCTGGAATGTCAACCACAACCAAGGTTGACTTTGCTTCACGCAGGACGATGTGCAGTGTGCACAAGTATGCGAAAACGTACCGAACGTCCACAACGGCAACGGAATCCGTCGTAGTCATGTTTAAACAGTGAAGAGGTCACGTGGCTGAACAGACACAGTTGAGACTTATCTCCGCAATCGACGCCAACAAGAGCAGCGTCCGAACGAAGAGCTTAGATCTCTCGTTCAACGAGCTGTTGGACATGTATCGGAACTCTGAACTACAGATCAACCCAGAGTACCAGCGGCTTTTTCGATGGTCAGGGGGAAAGCAGTCGCGCTTTATTGAGTCTCTGATACTTGAAATGCCTATTCCGCCGATCTTTGTGATCGAAGAGGAAAACGGAAAATACGAGTTGATCGACGGGCTTCAACGTATCTCTTCGTACATTCATTTTCGCGGTTTTCTCTCGGCGCCTCACCTCGACATCAAGGAAGGTGACAAGCTGGTGCTCTCGGAATGTGACATCATCCAGGAGTTGAACGGATTGACTGTTGACGAGTTACCGGAGGCGATGGTGATTCGCCTCAAGCGAATGTTTATTCGCGTTGAGGTTATTCGCAGGGAGAGCGACCGCCGGCTTCGGTATCACATGTTTAAGCGTCTCAACACTGGTGGCGAAACGCTGAGCGAACAAGAAATCAGGAACTGCACGATTCGTTTGCTGGACGAGAAGTTCAATTCCTTCATCATCGAACTTAGTCGGAACGAGGACTTTCAGCAGTGTATTGAGTTTGTTTCTGAGCAACAACGACTGCAGCTCTTCGATCAGGAACTGGTGCTTCGCTTCTTTACCTTCAAGAACAAAGGGGCAGAGTACGTTCATGATGTCGGCGATTTCATGACGGATTATATGGAGCAGGTCTCTGACGGAAGCATCCCCTTCGATTACGAGCGCGAGCGAGCGGTCTTCGAGAGAACTTTCGCCATACTGGCCCGAACTCTCGGGGAGTACTCGTTTGGGTGGCTTGGGAAAGGGGGATCACCCGTAGCTCGGTTTTCTGCGTACCATTATGAGGCGTTTACCCTTGGCGTGCAGCCGATCCTCGACCGGGTTGATCTCGGCAATCCGACGGCTATTGAACGCCTAAAGCACGAGATGCTTGCGATCAAGGCTGACAACGGCTTCATCGACGCGACAACAGGTGGAGGCAAGAATTCGCGACTGGCTCTTGGACGTCGAATTGATGCAGTCCTGAATCGATTGGGTGCGCTGAGATGAACTTGCTGCAGGTTAGGACTGAGTTGGAGGATGAAAGGACCTGGAGGAGAGACGAAATTCGGTTTCTTCTAAATCGTCTCGCTGATTTGGACACGGAAGATGACAAGAACCGCTATCGCCGGGCCGTGCTGCTTCTGCTCTATGCGCATTTCGAGGGATTCTGCAAGACAGCGCTTCTTATATATGTTCATGCCATCAATGGAGAGAGACTTTCGTGCGCAGCGGTTCGACCCGCTTTGGCAGCGGCGACGTGTCACGCGATCCTCCGTGCTTTAGCTGATCACAACTGCAAGAGCGACTTCTTTCGGGCGAAAGCTCCAGAAGATGAAAAACTCCACTTTGCTTGGCGAAGCCAAGAGTTCTTATCTCGTCTTTCCGATGTGCTAGGGCAGAGTATTGATGTTCCGGACGAAGTCGTAGACACGGAATCGAACCTTTGGCCCATCGTTCTGAAGAAAAACCTATTTCGGCTCGGTCTTGATTGTGACCGTTTGAAACATCACGACGGGACGATCAACAATCTTGTTAACCGTCGCAACAACATCGCCCACGGCATGCAGCGTGAAGGGATATCGGAGGAAGTATTCGCTGACCTGCAGAGGTCGGTATACGAGGTTATGGACGAAGTCATGGCCATGATCATGGATACGCTGTCTAACCAAACTTATCTCGCCCCAAGGCCGGCTACGACGGGGACATGAGACAGTATCGTTCAATATCTGTCCCGATCCGCATTCATTGTTGGTTGCGCGGCGGGGCCATGCTTGGGCAGGCAGGCAGCCCGGGTTAAAGGGACTGTGACGGTGCCCCACGTTCGCGCAGCTAACGTGGGGCTTTCGCTTCAAGTCTCAGCCAATGTGCCGGAACTTAGGCACCAAATGCGGGTCCCTCCTCTACCCGGTCATGCCAACCCCACGTTAGCTCCGCGAACGTGGGGCACCAACAATTCTGACTCCGGTCGGGATGACCTAGGTTTAGGGGTGCTACTCATCGACGCTCCGGTACGGGCGACTTGGCCGAACGCCTTTCGGGGAATGCGCCCTGCTTGATGTAGGCCATCATCTGCCGCTCGGAGATGACGGTGATACCCCGCCAGGCGGCGCGGCGCGCGCTGAAGGTTTCGGGATTGGCCGTTACGAGATAGTCGGTGTCGTAGGTGACGCGGACGGAGGCGGTGGCGCCCGTGCGGGTTTCGATGAGCTTGATGGCTTCGTCGCGCGGCATGGAAAGCGTTCCGGTGATGGCTACCTTCATGTGATTCCCCAGACTGCGACAGGATACGCCGCTGGTGGCGAAGGTCGGGCTAATCCGGACGAATGTTACGAAAGTGGAACAGGTGCATTTCTGCCGACGAAATGCAGGTCCCTTCACTCCGTCACGATGCTATGCATCATGACTCCGGTCGGGATGACGGAGTCTGGGTGAGCAGTGGATGGCAGGTGGCCCGGGTTACGGCAAGAGGAACTGACCGGGCTTGCAACGGCCATGCGGTGGGGAGTTTGACTTCCTCTGCCTCCTCTGCAGGTGCCCCATTCAGGCCCATCCTTTGGGCTTGAGTGGGGCTTTTGACCTCCTCTGCGACCTCCGGCCCTCTGCGGTTCAATGTTTTCCAATGGCGCGATGACCCGATCGCCCGATGGCCCGATTCTTGTCAAGCCCCTCAAATCGTGGAAATCCCCGCAACCTATTCATCCCGCGCCAGAAATAAGCCGGCCGTCCCTGTCGGGAAACTCCCTCGCAATCCGCTACACTAAAAGGTAGTAGCTAAAAACAATGAGGCCGGCGACAGCGCCGGCCTTATCTACTAAGAGCTAACAGCTAACGGCCAATACTCATACCCATGTGCCCGTAGCCAAGCAAAGCTCTGTCGTGCCTAAGGTAGTCCATCCGCTGCACCGCGCCCGCTCTACGTTATGTACCCTCCACGTGAGAGCAGTGGCTCGACGCTAGCTTCCACGCGCCCGACTGGTTGAGCCAAGTGTCGCTGCAAATCACCGAACGCGCGCGATGTGTTCCGTTGAACGTCCCGTCGTAAGTGAATTTGTAGTGTGCGACCGCCGTGTTGTCCCCGAAGGTCGTCACCTTCACGTCGCTGATGTCGCCTTTGGCGATCTTGACGCCCTTGTTCTGCTCCTGCTTGATGGTCTCGTCCTTCGTCGCCCAATCGCCCCAACTGTGCCCCTCAACATATCCATCGGCCAGATGCTGCTGATACCAGCTAACATCGTTGTTCTTCTGTGCTTCGCGCATCTCTTTTTCCAGTTGCTCGATCTTGGACGACGCGTCGCTGCCGGCCTGCGCAATCAACGTCGTCGCCAAAGCCAGGCAGCACGCTGCAATCAACGTAACTGTGATCTTCCGATTCATCGCCGTTCCTCTCAATTCTGGAAATTCCTGTGGTCGGCCCGAGATAATGCCATCGCATCCGATCGGACGCTATGAAGCGTGTGACTCGCGCGAGGACTCGGCTAGACTTGGCGTCACCGCGTCATTCCAGCCTTGCACACAGACGCTGTGCTGAACGGCGCAATCCGGCTTAGTGTCGGCAATCGGTCGCAGGGTTGTACTGGCAGCAAGCAAGGAAGAAATTCGCCGTGCGACTGGTACCTTTACGGACGTATCCAAGCCGTGGACCACACCAGTTCGTCATGCTTGACTGAGCTACCAGAAGCCGTGCAAAGGTGCCTACATCTGCCTGAAGCCACAGATGTGAGTGTTCTCGCCAAACTCGAAACACGACGCGCTACAATGCTGCCGTGCACGCCGCTTGGGCGATCACGGTTGCTTTGCTGAGCGCCAGCCTATTGGCGCAATCCGCGCCGCCTCAGTGTCCGGCTGACCTGCCTGTCGACGACATCATCGCCGAAATTCACAGACAACAGAAAAAGACCCGCAACAAGAACCCACTGCCGAGCGGCGTCTGCCTCGGCACGTGGTGTCTTGGCGGCGGAAAGACTCCGCCAACGGTACCGAGCCCGTCACCGCGTGATGAGAGGCCGCCTGCTGAAAAGCCCGGTGCCGAAAAAGCTGGAACAACGGGCGAGAGTTCGAGCAAGGATTCCGTGGACCGCTGCAATGCGCTGACGGAACTCGCGCTGGAGGCCGCTCACAACGTCGAGGTCGGCGACTACTACGTCAAGCAGGAAAACTATCGTGCGGCTTTCATGCGCTACCAGGATGCGGCGGACCAAAAGCCGCGTGACGGTGCGATCCACGTGCGCCTGGGACGAGCGTTGGAACGCTTGAAGGACCCGGCACGCGCCGTCGAACAGTATGAGGAAGCGTTGAAATACACCCCGCCACAGAAATGGTCAGACGAAGCCAGCAAGGCCCTCGAGCGCCTCAAGCAAGCTCCGCCGCAGTAATCGAGTAAAGTGACGGTGCCCCGCGTTCGCACAGCGAACGGTATTGGAGAAGAATCGACCAGCGATGGCGAGATCGCCCGATTGCACGATTACTCTGACGTAAAGTAATCGACGGCAACCGGACTCTCGAACAGTGAGTAATCTCGCGTCACCACGGTTATTCCGCTGTCGGTCACGAAATAGCGCTGGCGATCGGTTTCGGTGTCGTAGCCGATGACGGTTCCTTCGGGAATGTGGACGTCGCGGTCGATAATCGCCTTGCGAATACGGCAGTGACGTCCGATATCCACGTGCGAGAACACGATGCTGGAATCGACTTCCGAGTAGGAGTTCACGCGCACGTCGGGCGACAGCACCGAACTGCGGACGACGCCGCCCGAGACGACGCAGCCGGATGACACGACGGAGTCGTAAGCGGCACCGGTTCGTCCAGCCTCGGAGAACACGAACTTGGCAGGCGGATACTGACGCTGGTGCGTGCGAATCGGCCAGTGCTCGTCGTAGACATTGAACACCGGCGACACCGAGCAGAGGTCCATGTTGGCTTCGTAGTAGGCGTCAAGGGTGCCAACATCGCGCCAGTACAGCGCATCCTTCTGGTTCTCGTCGATGAAGTTGAAGGAGAACACGCGGTACTCGTCCACCATCCTGGGCAGGATGTTCTTGCCGAAATCGTGCGACGACTCTGGATCTTCGGCGTCCTTGAGCAGCACCGGAATGAGCACGTCCGTGTTGAAGATGTAAACGCCCATCGATGCCGAAACCATTCGGGGATTGTAGGGCGACCGTATGTCGGTCTGGATCGGCTTCTCCTGGAAGCCGACGACCCGGCCTTCGCGGTCGATCTCGACCACCCCAAAGTGCCGCGTCTCGCTCGGATCGACCAGGATGGTAGCCAGCGTGACGTCGGCGCCGGAGTCCCGATGCTGCTGCAGCATCAGGTCGTAATTCATCTTGTATATGTGGTCGCCGGCAAGTATGAGGACGTGTCGCGGCTGCTCGGAACCTATCGAGTAGATGTTCTGGTATACGGCGTCGGCGGTACCCATGTACCAGTTCTCGCTGACGCGCTTCATCGGCGGCAGGATCTCGATGAACTCGCCCATCTCGCGGGCAACGATGTTCCAGCCTTCGCGGATGTGCCGGTTCAGTGACAACGCCTTGTACTGCGTCAGGATGTACACACGACGCAGGTCGGAGTTGATGCAGTTCGAGAGCGTCACGTCGATGATGCGGTAGATACCGCCGAACGTCACGGCAGGCTTCGCGCGGTCACGGGTGAGTGGATAGAGGCGTTCGCCCGCGCCCCCGGCAAGCAGGATTCCCAGAGTATCTTTCATTTCGGTTCCGTCAAGCAGCGCCGCCCGACCCGCGGATCGAGTCCGCGAAGCAGCACTCATCTAACAAATCGGTGTCGCAGGTAAATCTGTGCTGGACAACGATGCTGTCGCAAGCAGACAAACAATAACAACTGGGGTAAATCAGGGCCCAACCGGACTTTCGATGGTAGCACAGCCGACGTGAGTGTTCGCGAGGTCAGGCTGCGTCGTCGATGGTGATGCGCAGCGATTTCAGGAACTTGAGATCCTGTGCGCTGACCTTGAACTCGGGATCGCTCTTGCGGGGACTCACCAGCGTGGGCTTGGCCGGGGTTTCTTCGCGCTTGTTGAAACCGATAGTGGCTTCCAGCACGAGGAAAACGTCGTAGCCGCTACCCTTGATTTTGGAAATAACTTCCGAGATCTGTTCGGACTCGGCCAGCGACTCGTTAATCGCTTCTCCGAGCTCCTTCATGAGCTGTTTCAGGCGCTGGTTCACAAGGCCCCCAGAGACGGTTCGGTGAGCCGTCTCCGTCAGGTTCGGCGGAAACGGCCACCAACTCATTGGATGCCCTTTTTCGGATTGCGTTTCTCGAATGCGCCGGAAATGGTTCAGGGGACGGGAGTTCGCTGCTAGAATCCTCTTATGGCGGAGATCAAGGCAATCGGAGGCGCACTGGGCAGAATCGCCGGACGCCGCGCGGCCCGTAACCGCTTGCTTCAGGCTACCTGGTCTGGAGTATCCGCCACCTTCCGGTCAGTATCTCGAGTCCTGCACCTGTTATTCCTGGAAGTCACAGGATTTCTGTTTATCTGCTTCGCGGTGATCTTCGGCGGCGCGACGGTTCGCGAGTACCACAAGTATGCACTCTCAGGAAAGACCTACCTCGCGGCGGCATTCACGATGGTGTTCCTGTGGTTTGGCATCACTTCCTTCTGGCGTGCACGACGGAAGCGCAGACCGTAAACAGATTTCACGTTCATTTAACAAAGGAACTGTTTGCGCGCGATAACATCGCCGTCATGGCAAGTACCGCGTTACGTCTGGAAACATGTGCTGGAGACAAGCCGGATCACAAGATTCTCCGGCTTCAAGGGCCATTGCTGCTGGCCAACCTCTTTGATTTCCAAACCGCAGTGCGAAGTGACGCTTCTGCCGTGCTGATTCTCGATTTGTCTCAAGTTCCATATATCGATTCTGCGGGCGTCGGCGCGCTCGTTGGAGCCCAAGTCTCGCGCCAGGGAAATGGCCGGGAACTGCGTGTTGTCGGAATAACGGATCGTGTTCGGACTGTACTCAGCGTCACGCAGGTTGAAGGCTTCTTCAAATACTTCGCCACGGTCGAGGATGCGGAACGGCAGGCGGCCTGAAGACAGGTAAAAAATAACGCCGGGTCATAGACCCGGCGCTACACAAGCAGGCGCTACACAAGCAGGCGCTACACAAGCGACGCCACATATCCGTTCTGCTGATCAGATCACCGGTTCCTGGAAGTGCGCCGGGAACTCGCGTTTGTACGGTTTCTTCTCGCGGTAGGAACGAGCGAGTTCCATGTAGATCCCTAAGTCGCGGTCGAGATCGGACTGGGTTCCGTCGAAGTAAAAGTTGCGGATCGGGATGCCGCCGTAATCCTTGGAGAGTTTCGGGTAAACGGCTTCGCTGACGATGCCATTCATGCAGGTGAACGGGCTGATGTCGATGATGCCGTCAGCGCCTTTCCTGGCCAGATAGGCGGCCTTGCCTACGCTAAGTACCATCTCTCCGAGCACACCCTGCACCGGCAGGTAGGGAAGAGCGAGTTCGAGCACTTCGTGAATGTCGGGTTCTTCGTAGCCGCGGAAGTCCTCTTCGAAGGGCTCCACGATGGCACGCTCGTCGCCGTGCTGGATGTGGTCGCGCAGCATGGCCTTGATCATGTCAGTGCTGAGGACGCGGCCGGTCAACTTCAGCTTCCGGACCTGCTCGGCGTTAGTGTAGGTGACCCACTCGGCAATGTCGCTGAGCCAGGCTTCCGCGTCATAGCTCTCGAGCTTGCGGATTAGATCTTCGTTGCTGAAGGTGTTCAGGCGGCAGAAAATCTCGCCGACCACGCCGATGAGCGGAGTTTCACGTTCGTAATTGGCGGGAACGATGCGGAAGCGCTTGCGGCAGCGCACCATGCATTCGACAAGTGCGTCGAGCTGGCACTTGCTGTCGGCGCAGCTCTGCTCAATCGTGGTGCAGAGATCCTGAATGCAGGCGTCGTAGACTTCATCCGTCTGACCGGCACGCGTCTCGTAAGGGCGCGTGCGGTGGCAGGCTTTGCGGATGGTGTCGGCCGCGACTAACGCGCGCCAGCCGCCACGCAGGAAGGGCGTGGAGACGCTGCCAAGATCGCCGTAGGAATTCTTGCTGGTGGGCGAGAGGATGCTGATGTCGCCGTAGCCAATGTTCTCCAGGGTCTTCTTCAGAAACGGAGCGTACTGGCCGAAGCGGCAGGGACCGTCGGCCGTCGGCATGAAGAAGACGGCCTTCTTCGGGTCGAATCCGGGCTGTTCGATGACGCGGAGAAAGTCGCCAACGGTCACCTTCGCCGGATAGCACTCGTCGCCGCTGGTGTGCTTGGCGCCCAGTTCACGGGTGCGTGCGTCGGATTTCGGCGTCGGCTCGGCTTGAATACCAAGCCAGCGGAACACGGCGCAGAACGCCTCCGGGCTTCCTTCGGCCATGGTCGGCACGTAAACGGTCTTGCCCGCTAACGGATGCTCAGGCTCGATCTTTCGGGTTACATGACTGTGGCGGAAGGGCATGATCTCAGGAATCCTTTGCTGTCGAGATAAGCTTCGCAGCGGGTGATGAAGCCCGCGTCGTTCGAGTGACCATCGAACTGCAGAATCAGGGATGGCTTGCCGGTAGCGTCGTCCAAGAACGACTTGATGTAGGAATCCGGGCCGCACTTGAAATTGGTGATATACACGACGTGCAGATTCGGATAGCGCTGGGCGATTTTTGCGGCCTGCAGGATGCGGCGTCCTGAGTTCCAGTACATGTTGTCGTTGACGTCCAGAATGTTCTCGTCGTCAAGCGGCAGGAAATCCATCGGAATGACGTTGATACCGTACAGGGTGCGCAGTTTGCGCGGGATGTCGCAATTCACGCTGCGGTCGTAGAGGTTGTAGCCGCGGCCGACGAGGATAATGCCCGGCTCGCCGGTCTTCTCGATACGCTCAAGGGCGTCCATGCCGGCTTTTTCCATCTCAGCGTTGAAGGCGTCCTGCGCCGCATACGCAGCGTCGAGCGCCTTGCGCGAACGATTGCCGTTGATGTTTAGCATGGACTTGGCAAACTCATTCAGCTCTTTCTCGACATGCTTGCGGCCGAAGCGGAAGTGCACGGTCGGGCAGAGGACTTTGTCGGCCATCTGCTCAAGCTGCGGAACGGCGCGGATAACGAACGGCAAAGTCTGGTTCCACGGGCAGAGGTGCGACTCGAGTTTGTCCGCGAACTGCTCGGGAACTTCGTAATTCACCGCGTTCGGGATGAAGATGTAATCAACCTTCTTCTCGGCCAGGTCCTGCACGTGACCGTGTGCGACTTTTACGGGGAAACACGGCTGCGCGATGGCAAGCTCTTCGCCGTCGGCGACGATGCCCTTGTCGGTGGCAGCGGAGGTGACGACGTTGAATCCCAGTTCCTGGAAATAGGTCGCCCAGAAGGGGAAGCGGTCGAAATAGAACATGGCCTTGGGAATGCCGATCGTCCGCTTGCTCTTGCGGTCTCCTTCAGCGGCGCACGGCGGAGCAACCTGGGCGAACAACTGGTCGCGGTACTCGAGCAGGTCGTCGATGACAGGGGTGCGATCGGTTTTGGCCCGCTTGCGGAACTTGTCCGAACACTTGTCGCCCCAGTAAGTCTTCTCGCCCTCGATGCGGAATTCTTTCATGTCGCAGTAGTTGGAGCAGGCGTGACAGACGAACTCGCGGGTGGAGTAATCGACCTTATCGAGGTCGTAGCCGCGGAATTTTGAGGGCTGCTTCCGTTCGTTCATGACGTCACGCGCGATGAGGGCCATGCCGATGGCGCCGATCACGCCGTTGTGCGGCGGAACGATGATCTTCTTGCCGAGCACCTGCGAGAAGGCGGCAGCGACGGCGTCGTTGTAGGCCGTACCGCCCTGGAAGAAGATGGTCTTGCCGATCTTGCGCCCGCGAACGACGCGGTTCAGGTAGTTGAGCGCGACGGAGTAGGCCAGTCCGGCGCAGAGGTCGCCGCGCTCGGCGCCCTTGAGCAGCAGGCCGGTGACGTCGCGCTCCATGAAAACGGTGCAGCGCTCGCCGAGTTTGGACGGATTCGTGGAAGCCAGCGCCAGTGCGGCGAACTCGCCCTTGATGCTCACGCCGAGTTTTTCGGCCTGCTCCTCGAGGAACGATCCCGTTCCGGCGGCGCAGGCTTCGTTCATGGTGAAGTCCACGACCACGCCGTGGTCGATGGAGATGAACTTGGAATCCTGGCCGCCGATTTCGAAGATAGTATCGACCGGGTCCATGTTCAGCAGGGTGGAGACATGGTATGCGCCGGTCTTGTGAGCGGTGATTTCATCATTCACGGTGTCGGCGCCAACGAGTTCGCCGATCAGTTCGCGCCCGGAACCGGTAGTGCCGACGCCCTTGATGTCGAGCTTGGAGCCGATCTTTTCTTCGATCTCATGCAGGCCGGCGTTGACGACCTCGATGGGGCGTCCCTGCGTGCGCAGGTAGATCTCGTAGAGCAGGTCGCCGTCTGGGTTGATGACGACAAGGTTTGTCGATACCGAACCGATGTCGATGCCGAGATAGGCCTCGACCGCCCCCGTTTCGGGCAACGAGACTTCCTTCGCCTTATCGCGGAGCAGGACTACGTTGTCCATTGAGAGCACGTCAGAGCAGGCAAAGCTCTGCTTCATGGCGGCGTGCTGCTGGAGCTGGTGAATCTTCTTGAAGCTACGTTTGCGCTTTTCTTCGGTTTCGAAGATGGCTGCTCCGATGGCGCCCATCCACGCGTAGTGCTCTGGGACAAAGAGCTTCTCGGAATCGAGCTTGAACGCCTCGCGCATGGCGTTGACGACGCCCTGATTCAATGCCACGGCTCCGATGAAGGCCACCGGCGCGACTACTTCGCGTCCCTTGACGATGGCCGACTTGAAGTTGCGGGCGACGGCGTCGCAGAGTCCGCGCAGGATCTGGTCGGTGCTGTAGCCCTTCTGCTGGGCGTGGATCATGTCGGACTTGGCGAAGACGGAGCAGCGGCCGGCAATGCGGGCGGCCTGCGAGGCATTGCAGGCGGCGCGGCCAACGTCCTCGATGTTGTAGAGAAGGCGCGTGGCCTGCTGGTCGATGAAGGAGCCGGTTCCGGCGGCGCAGTCGCCGCTGGCGGAGTAGTCGGTGATGCCGAGATATTTCGACTTTGCTGTCGGTTCGAGGCGGATGTACTTGGAGGCTTCACCGCCCATCTCGAACACGGTGCGAACGTCCGGGTAGAACGTACGCATGCCCTTGGCGACGGCGCGGAATTCGTTCTCGAAGTAGATACCCAGGATTTTGGCGATAAGTTGCGAACCGGAGCCGGTGACGCGAATGCCTTCCACGTTCTGCTCGGGGACGTATTCGTACAGCTCCTGCAGCAGGTCGAACGTAGACTGGATGGGGCTACCCTGAATGCGGCGATACCTGGAAAAAACGAGTGGCCGTCCGGCGAGCGGGCTGGACTCGGGGAAATTCCCGGCGAAGAAGCTGTCCGAATTCTTGATTAAGGCGTCAACAAGAGGCGCGTCGGCCTTGTCGCCGATGGCAACCAGCTTCAAGCTTACTCCGCCGATATCCAAACCGATGTTAATGCTCATGAGTGCAACTTACCTCTGGTCCTTCGCCACATTCACGAAGGGTGATCTGGGGTTCGTGCCTGCCGTCGCACACGGGCGCGTTGATTTCGCGCCTACCGGGATGACAGCGGGCCGGACAAAGAGCGGAGCCTCCGAAACACACGCGTGCTCCGACTTCCTGTTCGAGAGTATGGAGCAGCTTACCACTGATTGACTGGAAAGGAATGAAAAGTCACAGTTTGCCGGGGGTGAGTAGCCGAACGGGCGGGAACGGGGGGCGAATGGGACGGTCCGGCAAGTGAGTGGGAGAGACCTCATTGTGTGGCGACGGGTCTGTGACCCCGTCGTGCAGTCCGGATCAACGCGTCGGGTAATGCCGGGTCGGAGACCCGGCACTACACAAAACCGGAGTCGGCAAAACACAGATTAAGCGGAGAGCACGAGCCGGCACGCGCGCGCTGTAAAGTCTACGTAAAGTTGGCGCGTTCTCGTGATGTGGGTCACAGTGGCTTACGGCTATTTACTTATAGGCTTTCGTTGCCCAAACGTGAGACTCTGGTTACCTACTTTCTTTCTCAGGAGGGGAGATCTTGCGGTCTGTCTCCTTTTTGCGCGCTGCAGCATTGGCAACATTGGTTTTTGGTTCGTTGGCCGGGTCGGCCCAGACTCCCCCGCAACAGACGTCCCGAGGAAACGATTCGGCAATGCGTCCCGGGCGTACGGTGGCGGGCATGAACTCTGCCGAACTGCTGCAGCGGGCGCGGCAGCAGAGAATCGCTCTGCGCAAGAAGAATGCAGCGCAGCAGCAGACATCGACGACGATACGCCCGAACGTGGCCTCCACGCTTAAGTGGTTGCAGCTTGGCCCCGCGCCGCTGGCCGATCCTGATTACGGTCCGGTTTCCGGACGTGCGACGGCCGTTGCGGTCGACCAGACGGATACGACGGGGAACACCGTGTATGTGGGAGGAGCCTACGGCGGATTGTGGCGTTCCACGAACGCGGCGAGCGCGGACCCACTCAATGTTGTGTGGACGCAGTTGCTCGACTCGGCTCCGACGCTGGCGGCCGGCGCCGTTGCGGTGAAGCCCGACAATGGGAAGGTGATCCTTGTGGGCACTGGGACACCGGGCAACGCGACGGATTCCTACTACGGTGTTGGCATATTGCGATCGGAAGACGGCGGTGGGACGTGGACACAGGTCAACGATGCGGCTCCGGCGTCGGGCAGCACTCGCGTGTCGTTCAAGGGCGCCGGGTTCAGCAAGATTGCCTTCAGCAAAGATAACGCGAACACGGTGGTCGCGGCCGCGTCGCTGGCGTACAGGTCTGCAGGCTTGACGCCCGGGTGGGGGCTGTTCTACTCCACCGATGCCGGCAAGACATGGAAGGCGGCAACTCTTAGCGACGGAGCCACCCAACCGCTGGGGGCCACCGGCGTCAGCACGGTCGTTTACAACGCGGCAGACAAGAAGTTCTACGCGACCGTCAGCTATCACGGACTGTACTCGTCGGCTGACGGCGCTACGTGGACGCGATTGGCGAATCAGCCGATGGGCGCGGCGATGGACACCACGAACTGTCCTGCTGCAGGCAATGTGAGTTGTCCCATTTATCGCGCAGAATTGGCCGTTCGGCCGGGCACCGTGAACGAGCTTTACACGTGGATCGTCGACCAGGCCGGAGCCGAGAAAGGGCTCTTCGTCAGCAAGGATAGCGGCGCTACCTGGGCGGCGCTCAACCAGACCGGCATGACTAGCTGCGGAGATACGACCGGGTGCGGAGCCACTGCGGCGCTCCTTAACCTGGCATTGGCTGCGGTTCCGAACGGCGACGGCACCGATGTCTATGCAGGCGCGGCCAACATATTCAAGTGCAGCATTACCGCAGACAATCCGACGTGCGGGGCAGCCCCGTTCATCAATTTGACCCACGTTTTCGGTTGCAGTCCGAAAGCGAACCCGGCGCACGTTCATCCCGGACAACACGGTGTTGCGTTCTCGAACACGAATCCGAACCTTGTCTACTTCGCCAACGATGGCGGTATTTACCGGACGCTGGATGGTCCCGGGCTGAAGGGCGGAGCCTGCACGGATACCAATGCCTTCGGCAACCTGAACGCCACGATGGGATCGATGATGCAAGTTGTTTCGTTCTCGCAACCGGTGGCGGACGACACCGTTCTGCTGGCTGGCACTCCGACGAACGGCAGCATCTCGACGAACACTAGCGCGAACGTAAACCGGGGCGACAACGGGCTGGGCTGGGCGGTTTACTCAGCCGGCGCGGGCGTTCTGAACGCAGCCGGCAATACGACCATCAATCCGGCCGATGCGAACGAATGGTTCGTGAGCGCGCCGGATCTTGACTCGACCGATCGCCAGGCGGTGAGCATCAGCCGTTGCGCGAATGGCGTCGATTGCAAAGGTTCGTTCTCGCAAGTGGTCAACCCGGCTATCTACGGCGACGAGTCCACGGGATTCCCGGCGCCGTTCATGCTGGACCCACAGGCGACCGGACAGATGGTCCTGGGCACATGCCGGGTTTGGCGCGGGGCGAGCAACCCGACGGCCGCATGGGCAGGGGCTCTGAGCCCGAACTTCCGTACCGGCGATGCGACCAAGTGCTCCTTCGGCACCGATCGAATGATGACGGCAGTCGCGGCCGGCGGCCCCAAAGTTGACGGCGTAGGCTCGCAGGTGATCTATGCGGGTGATGAAGGAGGTCACATCTACGTGACCTCGAACGCAAACGGGGCGCCGGCCACATGGACGAGCGTTCCGGCTGATTACACCGCTACGCCAGTTTGGGGCAGTTTCCCGATTTCGAGCATTGCCGTGGACACCACGGATGCGACCGGGGCGACGGCGTACATGACCGTGCAGGGCTTCAATGGGACTGGCGGACATGTGTTCAAGACGACCGACAAGGGCGCCACCTGGACCAAGATTTCGGGTGACCCGAGCAATGGCGGCGTTCCCGATGCGCCTGCCAATTCGATCGCCATCGATCCGAGTAATGCGAATGTGCTGTACGTCGGAACAGACGTGGGCGTGTATACGACCTCCGATAATGGCGCGCACTGGGCCGAATACGGTCCGACCTCCGGCGCGGGCGTGCTGCCTAATGTGCCTGTGACCAAACTGGAGGCCATCAGCACGGAAACGATCCACAAGCTGCGGGCGTCGACGTATGGGCGCGGCGTGTGGGAGATAG